>JAIRSR010000166.1 GCA_031255355.1 Clostridiales bacterium | reverse complement strand
CATTTGATATTCCAAATCAGTCAGCGTCTGCACCGGCGCGACCACGACGCTGTCCCCGGTATGTACGCCGACAGGGTCGATATTTTCCATAGAGCAGATCGTAATGACATTGCCCTTGCCGTCACGCATGACTTCATACTCAATCTCTTTCCAACCCGAGATACACTTCTCTATCAGCACCTGATGCACCCGGGAAAGGCGCAAGCCGTTAGGAACGATTTCCTCTAACTCCGCTTCCCCCGCCGCGATTCCGCCGCCCGTGCCGCCGAGGGTGTACGCGGGGCGCACGATGACCGGGAAGCCGATTTCATAAGCAAAATCCAACGCGTCCTTGTAACTGTCCACGACTTTACTCGCCACGCACGGTTCGCCGATTTCCTCCATTTTATCCTTAAATTCCTGCCTGTCCTCCGCCATTTTAATCGTTTCGACCTTGGTACCGAGCAAGGTAACGCCATACGCGTCTAAGAATCCCGATTCGGAAAGTTCCGTCGCGAGGTTCAGCCCCGTCTGCCCGCCCAACGTCGGCAAAAGGCTATCGGGCTTTTCTTTGAGAATGATTTCCCGCAAAAAATCGGCGGTCAGCGGCTCGATATACACCCTGTCCGCGATATTTTTATCCGTCATAATGGTGGCGGGGTTAGAGTTGACAAGCACAACTTCCATGCCCTCCTCTTTCAACGCGCGGCAAGCCTGCGTCCCCGCGTAGTCAAATTCCGCCGCCTGCCCTATGATAATCGGGCCGGAGCCAATCACCATCACCTTTTTGATACCGGGATTTTTAGGCATTTTTACGCACCTCCATCAACTGAATAAAATCATCGAACAGATACTCGGTATCCAGCGGTCCCTGTGACGCTTCGGGGTGAAACTGCACGGTAAACACAGGCGCGTCCTTGTACCGCATACCCTCCACCGTATGATCGTTGAGGTTGTAGTGGGTGATTTCCGCGTGTTCCGCGCCCCCGCCGACCACCACATAGCCGTGGTTCTGGCTGGTGATGAAAGTACGTCCGCGCGAAAGGTGCGTTACCGGGTGATTCGAGCCTCGGTGTCCGTACTTCATTTTTTCCGTATCCATGCCGTTCGCGAGGGCGGTCAACTGATGCCCGAGGCAGATGCCGAAAATGGGGATTTTGGCTTGCTGTAAGGTTTTGATTGCCGCGATTACGTCCGCGCACTCCTTAGGGTCGCCGGGGCCGTTGGATAACATCACGCCGTCGAAGCCGCCGCCGAGGACTTCCCGCGCGGGTGTGAACGCGGGCAGCACCGTCACATCACAGCCGCGCTTTACAAGGCTTCGCGCGATGTTGCGCTTCGCGCCCAAATCATACAGGGCAACCTTATATTTCCCGCTTTCGCTCTTTAACTCATAGGGTGCCGGGCAGGTGACGGATTTTACCGCGTCAACGATTCTATAATTTTTCACCGCGTCCGCGTAACGTTCCGGGGCAAAGTCCCCGCGCGTTGAAATCACGCCGTTCATCGCGCCCTTTTCGCGAATAATTTTTGTTAATTTCCTGGTATCGATCCCCTCTACGGCGACGATATTGTATCGTTTCAAATAGTCCTCTAACGTGCCGGTCATGCGCCAATTCGCGGGCTGGCGGCAAAGTTCGCGGACGACAAACCCGCGCACCTGCACCTTGTCCGATTCTTGGTCTTCCTCGTTCACGCCGTAATTCCCGATCAAAGGAAAGGTCATTGTCATAATCTGCCCGTAATAGGACGGATCCGTCAACGCCTCTTGATAGCCCGTCATAGCGGTATTAAAAACGATTTCGCCGATTACTTCGCCCTCCGCGCCGATACTTGTTCCCTCAAAAACCGTCCCATCCTCCAATGCCAAAAAAGCCTTCATCAAAAAATGCACCCCCTTATCTCGTCACGCATCCGAACGGCTTCCTCCCGCGCCGCCCGCGCGAAGTCCTCCGGCCGGTACCCCTCTTTTTTGTACGCGCACATGATAGAGCGCGACGCGTTAATCACTGCGCCAAGGCCGTCCTCGCGGAACGCCGCGGCAACGTCTTTCGCGCCGCCCCCCTGTGCGCCGTAGCCGGGAACCAAAAAGTAAGTTTCGGGCATTTCCTTTCGCAATTCCGCCAACTGCGCGGGATACGTCGCGCCCACCACCGCGCCGACTTCGGAATAGCCGTACCGCCCGACGGAACCTGCCCCCCACTCCTTTACCAATGCCGCCATACGGCGGTACACCGTTTCGCCGCCGACGGTGAGGTCCTGTAATTCCCCCGACGACGGATTAGACGTTTTCACCAACACGAAAATGCTTTTGCCGTAGGACAAAAACGGCTTCACACCGTCACTGCCGAGGTATCCGTTGACCGTCACGCTGTCCGCGCCGAACGCCTCCTCCCCCGCGCCGCCAATCTCCGACGCGCCGAGGTACGCTTCCGCGTATGCCGCCGCCGTTGTGCCAATGTCGTTGCGCTTCACGTCCGCGATTACATACAGTCCGCGCCGTTTCGCGTACTCAATGGTACGCGCCAGCGCCCGAACCCCCTCCCAACCGTACAGTTCATAGTACGCCGATTGCGGCTTGATTGCGGGAACAATATCATACAGCGCGTCGATCAGACGCTTGTTAAACTGCCATACCGCCTCCGCCGCGCCGCCAAGGTTCCTGCCGCACCGCCCGAACGCTTCCTCAACAAGATACGCAGGAATATGCTCTAACTTCGGGTCTAACCCCGCAACCGTCGGGTTTTCCTTTTCCTTGATTTTCGTAATTAAGCCGTCTATTGACAAGTTTCCCGCCTCCTTTCGCGTATCTCACCTATAACACAATGCCGTCCCGCACCGCGAATTTGCCGCCGGCAATGGTGTGAACGATGCTTCCGTCCAACACAAAGCCGTCATACGGCGAATTTTTGCTTTTGGAGTGAAACGCGCTCACGTCCACCGTGCGCCGCGCGGCGGGGTCGATTACGGCAATGTCCGCGCTCCTGCCCACTGAAAGGGTACCCTTATTGATGCCGAGGATTTCAGCGGGCGCGGCGGTCATTTTCTCTATCAATTGATTCACCGTCAACGCCTTTGCCGCGACCAGATACGTCATACCCAGTGAAAACGCCGTTTCAAAGCCTACAATGCCGTTTTTCGCGAGGTCAAACTCACAGTTTTTCTCATCGCTGTGGTGCGGCGCGTGGTCAGTGGCAATCGCGTCAATGGTGCCGTCGCGCAGCCCCTCGATAATCGCCTGTACATCGTCCTCCGTCCGTAGCGGCGGGTTCATTTTTGCGTTGGTGTTGTATCCCGCGACAGCGTCCTCCGTCAAAGAAAAATAATGCGGACAAGTTTCGCAAGTCACCCTCACGCCGTCCTGTTTCGCGCGGCGCACCAACGCGACGGAACCCCTTGTCGAAACATGTGCGATATGAACGGCGGTTTTCGTCGCGGAAGCGAGTAGTATATCGCGCGAAACCATGATTTCCTCTGCGGCGCGGCTAATGCCCCGCAAGCCAAGTATTGTGGACATATACCCCTCGTTCATCGCGCCGTCCGCAAGTTCCTTTACCTCACAATGAGAGATCACAGGCAGATCAAAAGTTTGCGCGTATTCCAAAGCGCGGCGCATCAGCGCGGGGTTGGATACGGGATTCCCGTCGTCCGAAACCGCCGCCACACCCGCGAACTTCAACGCGCCGATTTCCGCGAGTTCCTCCCCCCGCAGTCCCTTGGTAATCGCGCCGATCGGGAACACGTTGACGCTCCCCGCGCTTTTACTCCTTGCCTTAATGTATTCCACCACCGCAACGTTATCAATCACCGGGTCGGTGTTCGGCATACACGCGACGGACGTAAACCCGCCCGCCGCCGCGCTTTTCGTCCCGGAAGCGACGTCCTCTTTATACTCCTGCCCCGGCTCCCGCAAATGGCAGTGCATATCCACCAGACCGGGCGCGACAATCATTCCCGCCGCGTCAATTTCCTCAATATCCGCCCCGCTGTAATCCAGACCGGGCGCGACTTCCTCAATGATTCCGCCGCTCATGTAAACGTCCAAAATACCGTCCGTCTTGTTCTTTGGGTCTATCACACGTCCGTTTTTAATCAGTAACCTCATTCGTCCTCCCTCCTCGTGAACAGGTACAGCACCGCCATGCGCACCGCCACGCCGTTCGTAACCTGTTCGTTCACGCGCGACTGTTCGCAGTCTGCGGCGGCTCCCGAAAGTTCCACGCCCCTGTTGACCGGCCCGGGGTGCAGCAGCAGAGCGTCCGGCTTCGCCAACGCCAGCCGCTTTTCGTTGATGCCGAAAAACCGCGCGTATTCTGACGCGGAGGGGAACAACCCGCTTTTTTGCCGTTCCGTCTGAATCCTCAGCCCCATAACGACGTCCGCGTCCACAATCGCCTCTTGTACACTGTGGTAAACCTTTACGCCCGTCCTGCCGAGTTCGGCGGGAATCAGCGTAGCGGGCCCCCCGACGGAAACTTCCGCGCCCGCCTTCGTCAGCCCCCAAATGTTGCTCCGCGCGACTCTGCTATGCGCGATGTCCCCCACGATAGCCACTTTCAGCCCTTGTAAGCCGCCCTTGACTTCCCGCATGGTAAATAAATCCAACAACGCCTGTGTCGGGTGCTCGTTCATGCCGTCCCCCGCGTTAATGACGCTTGCCGCCGTATACTCCGCGATAAGGCGCGGCGCGCCGGACATCCCGTGACGCAAAACAATCGCGTCCGTTCCCATAGCGTCGATCGTCCTTGCCGTATCGATTAAAGTTTCGCCCTTGGCTACACTGCTTCCCCCCGCCGAAACGCCCGAGGTGAACGCGCTCATGTACTTTGCCGCGAGTTCAAAGGAAAGGCGTGTGCGCGTACTGTTCTCATAAAACAGCGTCACAACGGATTTCCCCAATAAATGCCCTGTTTTTTTGTTTTTCTGATTCAAGATAAACTTCATGGTTTTTGCCGTATCGAGGATTTTTTCAATCGTTTCCGCGCGAAGTTCCCTCAAGCCGAGCAAATCCTTTTTGCCGTCAAGCATTGTCTTTCACCGCCTCGCCGATAGTCACCGCGTTTACGCCGTCGATTTCCGCAACGCATACATTTACCGTTTCCCCGCCCGAAGTAGGGAGGTTTTTCCCCCGAAAGTCTGCGGATATGGGGAGTTCCCTGTGTCCCCTGTCAATCAATACCGCAAGTTGGATTACACCCGGCCTGCCGAACTCCATCACCGCGTCGATTGCCGCCCGCGTCG
>JAIRSR010000168.1 GCA_031255355.1 Clostridiales bacterium | reverse complement strand
AGTCTGATGATGGGCGCGATGCTTGCCTACGCGCTGGACAGGTTTCAGTTTCGGCTGCGCGGCCTTGTTACCGCGCTGTTCGCAATGGCGGTGATGATTCCGTCCGTCACTACGCAAGTTTCGATTTTCACCTTGGTAAAGGGCTTGGGAATCTATAACACGATATTCGCGGGGATTGTTTTGTACACCTCCACCGATATTACACAAATCTACGTTTTCAGACAGTTTATGAGCAATATCCCCAAGGAACTTGACGAAAGCGGCATGGTTGAGGGCGCGAGCCTTTCCACGGTTTTTTTCAAGTTGATTATCCCGCAACTAACCCCCGCGTTTGCGACGGTTTCCATTATCAAAGCGTTAGCGATTTATAACGATATTCTGATTCCCTATTTGTACATGCCGAAAAACTCGCTCAATACCGTAGCGCAGGCGATTCGCCTGTTTGTGACGGATATGGGCGGGAAGTGGCCGATTGTCGCGGCGGGGGTGATTTTGATCCTCCTGCCAACGCTGGTGATTTACTTATTCGCGCAGCGGTACATTATCGCGGGAATCAGTGACGGTGCCGTCAAAGGTTGAGCGCGGCGGGCGGCGGGCGGGGAGCGTCCGCGAAGAAGCGAATATGGAGGGTTTTATCATGGGCAAAAACTGTTTGAGGATTATAAGTTTGGCGTTACTGCTGTGTTTGGCGGTACCGGGGTTTTCCGCAGGCGCGGCGGCGGGAGCAAACGCCGTGAAGCAAGCGTCCGTCCTCGCGGGACTGGGGATTATTGAACCGCCGCCGCAATTGGATTGGACTGCTCTGCCTATGACGCGGGCGCAATTCGTCATGGCGGTCACGCGTATGATGAACGACCAAAGCGCGTTGGCGGTGGGCGGGCAGACCTACCAAGACGTATCGGCGCGGCATATCGCCGCAGACGAGATTGCCACCGCCGCGCAAACAGGCGTTTTAGAGGCGGGCGGCGGGTATTTGCGCCCGGAGGAAGCGGCGGAGTTTGACTTCGCGGTGAAAACCGCGCTGGACGCGTTGGGGTATCAGCCGTTTGCGGAGAGAAAGGGCGGATATTCCTTTTTGGACGCGTTCCGCGTACTCACGCGCGGCGTAGCGGGGCGCGGCGGGTTGAGCGTCAACGACGGCTATCTTTTGCTGTATAATATGCTGTACATTGATATGGTGAAAATGACGGGCTTTGAGGGGGGCGCACCCGTATTCGAGGCGGCGCGGGGGGAAACGATTTTAAGTTTTTACCGCGATATTTACCGAAGCGCGGGACAGGTGACCGCTACGCCGTCCGAATCCGTCACCGGGGGCAACCCTACCAAAGCGGGCTATGTGGAAATAGACGGCGCGGTGTTGCGGAGCGGTTTGGATTTCACCCACGCGCTGGGCAGGTATATTGAGTATTACAGTGTGAAGCCGGAGGACGCGGACGCGGAACAAGTGCTGTTTTACAGCGTTGACGAAAGCCGCAGCGACTTCCTTGAAATAGACGCGCGGGACATTGCTTCCTACGCGAACTTCGCCTTTTCGTATTACGACGGCGGGCAAACGCGGCGTGTAAAGATTTCCACCGCGCCGCGCGTGGTCTACAACGGAAAACTTGTGAGCGGCGCACAGTACAGCGACGCTTTGATGACGCCCGCATCCGGGCTTGTGACGCTGATTGGCGGCAAACGGAGTGACGCGTATGATTTGGTGTTGATTACGGAATACACCTATCTATCCGTTACAAGCGCGGATGTTGACAACGGCATCCTCTACGGCAGGGCGGGCGCATCGGTCACGCTCGGCGACGATCCGTCAAAGTATAAAATTATCGGGACGAACAACGCCGCCTATGACTTTAGCGCGATTCGCCGTGATTGCGTGATTTCCATCGCGCGAAGTTTGGACGGCGGCAACACTACCGTGATTGTAAGCGAGAACTCCGTTTCCGGACGTGCGGAAGAGATCAGCGGCAAGGACGACGACAGAAGTATCACAATCGGCGCGGCAAATTACCGCGTCGCGGCGGGTTGCGGCGGGTTTTTCGCGGCAGTTTCCCCCGGCGACGGCGGGACATTCCTGCTGAATCACAGGGACGAACTTGTCTATTTTGACCGTGACGCGTTGGCGCGGGGGGACGTTGCTTTTGTAACTGCCGTTGAGTTGGCGTCCAACATAGATGATACGGTATGCGCGAAACTGTTCGACAGGGACGATCGGGCGAAAATCGTGTATTTTGACAAAAGGGCGGTCGTTGACGGCACTCCCATGCGGGGGCGGGAAATCGCGGATTACCTCAAGCCGCATTTGCCTACCGTCATACAGTACACCGCGAACCAAAACGGCGCGATCCTCACGGTCGATTCCCCGATTGGCACGCCGGAACACAATAAATCTTTGGTACAGCGTTGGTCTGCCGAAACGGACGGAAAACTGCAATGGCGGTCGTTCGGTTCGTTCGGCGTGACGTACCCGATTAACCAAGCGACGTTGGTGCTGGACGCTTCGGGCGACGGCGGCGGCGATAAAATCTTTGTGCAAAGGCTGTTGATTGATTATTGCTCCTACGGCGTCGATGTGTACTCGTTCGGCGCGAACACCCCGGTTGCGGAGGTGGTAATCATTCGGGACAGCGGGGAAACGTCCTTTGAAAAAGAAGTTTCCGTATTAGAAAATATCGCGTCAACGCTGGATTCCGAGGGCGACCCGGTAACGGCGTGCTATGTGTACTCCGGCGGCGAACGGCGGCGGTTGTTGGTGGCAAAGGGCTATGAGAATATCACGGAAAAAGTTGGCTTGGGGGATTTGGTGCGCTGTTCGCTCAATTCGCGGGGCGAACTGTTGGATTTCAGCGCGGTTTATGACTACGAAAATAAAACTTTTGCGTTCGCGAACGGACAGAGCGGCAACGTCAACGATGAATTTCGCCTTGCCTGCGGGCAGGTGTACTTATCGGAGGGCGGCTTTGTGCGGCTTGCTTTAACGCCGGGGTTGTACGCGGATACGGATTTGGAAACGCATAAACTACCCGCCAACGCCTTTGTGTACGAGTATTTGCCCGCGTCAAGACGCGCGGTGCTAACGCCCGCCAACGCCGATGCGATTTTGGATTATGAAACTTCGGGCGCGGCGGCGGACAGAATCTTGCTGCGGACGCATTACACGCAAGCGGAAACGGTGTATATTATCAGATAGGAGGGATTCCCATGAAGCGGAGGCGGATTGCGGCGGTTTGTTTGATTACCGCGTTTTTGATGAGCGTTGCCGCGCCGGGGTACGCGGCGGGCGGCGCGGTTACGGATTACTGTGAAACACTGGAGTACCTTTACGCGGCGAGCCACATTGAAAAGACCACGATTGACAAGACCAATCCCGATACCGTGGGCGACCCCTCCCGCGTGACGATCGACACAGCGGAGCCGAAGTGGATTGAGTATAAGTTAGACGCTGACGCGGAAAGTTTCCGCGCGTTGGTCAGTTACCATGTGCATACGGACGGCTTCGAGGGGCATCGGCTATTCACCGTCGCGGTATCGTCTGACGACGGCGATACGTATCAAGAAATCGCGATTGAATACGCCTATCAGCCCGAACTCAAAAACGGCGATTGGGATTTATACTACATCACGCCCACCGCGCCGTTGCCCGGCGGTGTGCGGAACATTCGGTTTCACTTCCCGGAGGGGTACATCACGACATGGTCGCCGCAATTCGCGGAAGTGACGTTCACCGCCCGAAGCGCGGCAACGCTGTCTTTCGCGGTGCTGACGGGCGATGTAAGCGAACTGCTTGGCGTGGTGGAGGCGGCGAAACGCGCGGTTTTAGAGGAAGACCCGACGCGGTACGAGCCGGGCGCGTTCGAGAAGTTACGCGCGGAAATCGACAAGACTTTGACGGCAATCGGGGGCTTTGACGAAAACACGCTGCAAAGCGTCATTACCGGCTTGGCAATGCAGTTGCAAAAGCAAATCGACAACTTTTTCACGCGAAAGCATATCCCGGGCGACGCGGAAAAGTTAGCCGCCGTAATCGCGCAAGCGGAGGAGTTGCTCACGGACGGCAACACCACGGCGGGGGACTCCGCTTTGACTTCCGCAATCGCCGCCGCGCGTGTTGTCGCAGTGAGTTCGCCGACGCGCTACGCCGTGAATTGGGAAGTCCG
>JAIRSR010000160.1 GCA_031255355.1 Clostridiales bacterium | reverse complement strand
GTGAAGTCCAAGAAGCCGGCGATTCCGGAGAGTTTATTTGTGTCGGAAAAGCGGAGGATATACAGGCTGAAAATGATATTGCTCACGCCCGCCATAGCTGCGCTTGCGGTAAACAGCGCGGCGACGGAGAGTATGACGTTGGTTCCGTCGAGGGCGAAAAGCGCGGCGAACATCACTGCGGCGACGGCAAACAGCAGCAGGCACATTTTTTCGAGGTGATCCCGCATAAATTTCAGCGCGTAGAGCGTGAGGAACACGCCCAGCATATTGAGGAACGGCAGGGCGAACGCCAACGCCGCGACGTGTTCTATTTTAATGCCCAGACGGTTGGACAGGAACACGGGGATCCAAAAGGCGATCGCGATTCGGGCGACGCCGTTGAGCATGGTGACAATCATCATAAAGACGAAGCCGCGTGTGAACAGGCGGCGGAAGCCGACTTCCTGCCGCGCGGAGCCCTCTTTCGGCGCAATGCCCCGCTTGACCGCACCCGCCCGTTCCATGCGGGAGCAACTGACGTACCAGACTGTAGCGGCGAGCATCAAAAACCCGCCTGTAAGGTAGAACCCGAACCGCCAATTTCGCGCCGAAACGCCGAGCACCGCAAAGATATACGCCGCCGCCGTGCCGAAGTGCGAAGCGACGGACAGCACCGTCAAAATAATCTTCCCCGCGCGGGCGTCGGTATTTTCCCCTACTAATTTTGTAATCGGCCCCCAGAGCATAGAGCATAAAAACCCGCACACGCCCCACAGCGCAAGCGAGGCGAACGCGGACTGCACGCCGCAAAGGGGGAAAAGCGCGGTCAGCACGCCGGAAAAGAACAGCCCCGCCGCCACCATATATTTCGCGATGATTTTGTCGCCGAGCAGTCCGTTAATCAACTGCCCCAGACCGTACAGCAGGAAAAACATACTGCCCATACTGCCCAATTCCGCGTTGGTAAATATACGTTCTTGCAGCATTTGCGGCATGACCGCGCTTAGGATATTCCGCGCGGTGTACGCGCCTGTGTACGCGAAAAACGTGGTAAATCCAATCCATATGGTGTGTTTGAGCCGCGCGGCGGGTTCTTGTTCTTGCATAGTATCACCTTTTTCTTTAGAGTGTGTTCAAAAAAATACGGAAGCCGCCGCAAAGCACGGCGGCATCCGCTCGATTTGTCAAACAGGGGCGCGTTGGAGCGTCAGCCGCGACCCAATTTGCAAAAAATGTTCTTTCAGTAATCGTCCGAAAGCAGGTCTACACCGACATAAGGCGACTGGCTGAAATAATCCCAGAAAAAGACCTTAACTTTCCAAGTAGCGGAGTTAAATCCGTCGGGCAGCGTCTGATTCGTTCCGTCATAGCCAAATTCAGTGATTGCCATAGGCGTATCGGTGAACGGAGGAACGGTAATCGGCGTTCCCAACACGGTGCCGGTTAATCGATCATCGCTGTCGTAAACGGCGATAATCGGCTGAATCGCGGCAGTCCCGGCGGTGCTGTTGGTAAAGGACGCGTTGACCAGCAGGCTGTCGCCGATATCGCCTACTTCATAGATTTCCCCGCCGTTTGCGTCTGTTTTCGCGTAGGAACTCCGCGCGACAACGCCCGGAATCTTGCGCACCGTCGTATCGGCAAAATACGCGTTGCCGTTATAGTTGGTGGTGCTGTTCAGCATATTATAGTTGCCCGCCCAATCCAAGTACGAAGTACCCAGCGTTGCGGGCAAATCGATATTCGTCACGGTGTGCGTCCACTCCGTAGGTTCGGTTACGTTTTTCGCCCAAATTTTCACGCGGAGGTCCCCGGTGCCGTCCGGCGACTTCACCACCACCTGCATTTTTGTAAAATAATGCAACGTCGTAAAGCCCGTATTGCTCTTCCAATACTCGCTTCCGTACTTGAACTGCGGGTATACGGTTCCGCTCGTCGCGCCGTCACCCGCGACCCCCGCGTAAAACAGGTCGGAACCGAAATACACGCGCATATCCGCGAGGCTATTGCCGGAGTTTTCTATGTTCTTTTGGGACAATTCATAGATGCCCGGAACGGTAAGGTTGATCGCGTTGGTGAAGCGTCTTTTGATGACCCCGTTGCCTAACAGCATGAGGAAGTTTTGCCCGACTTCGTGAAACGCGTAGTACCTGTACCGTCTGCTGGCAGGCCACGGCTCCGCCCAGCCCGTGCCGATGTTCTCTAAAATGACAGGGTCGGAGTTTGACGCGACGGTGATTTCGGGGAAATACGCGCCGTCCACTGCGATGATTCCGTCCGACGTTACATAAGTTCCCGGCACGGCGGGCGCTTCGGTGTACACCTTGAGCCGATCCACGTACAGCGAACTCCATTCGTTCAGTCCGTGATAACTATACTGCCCGATGGTAAAGCCGCCAAGTCCGTTTGCCGCCGCGTTTGCGATCGTGAGTTCCATTCGCACCGTCCGTCCGGCGTAATCCACATTGGCGACGATCACGTCTTGCCCCGCCGTTTTCAAGCGCAGGTCTACCTTGACGGAATGCCAGGTGTTCGCGGGCATGGTAACCACCGGCGCATTTGTACTGCTTACCACCACCTTGTTAAACTCCGTGCGGGTGCCGCCGTAAGCGATTAGCGCGTTGTCAGAGTTGGCGTAAGATTGCCCGGGAAGAATCGGCGTGAAAAACGAATAACCAAAAGTGGGCTCTTCGTCTTTACCGGTCATAGGGGTGGAAGTCGCCGCGTCGTATTGTATGACAGTGGAGTAGTCTGCGGAAAGCGGAATCGTCATCGCCCGGTTTGCCAAGATGTACTTTCCGAAGTCCCCGAAATTATAGTAATTCGCGTCCAACTTCAATACGCCGCCCCGTCCGCTGCCCGTCGGGTCAGTGACAACGCTGTGCCGTATGTCGGCGGGAGTGTTTCCCGCGACGGTTCCGTTGTCGGGATACCACTGTCCGTAAACGGCACTATTCGCGCGGAAAAAGGTGTAATTCTCCTCCAACAAGGTATCCGTTTCAAAATCGTCCTCGAAAAGTGTCGTTCTTGAAACGTCCGCTTGCACCGGCGCGCACAGCAACGCCGCCAACAGGGTAAGCGCGAGTATCCCCGATACTCCCTTTTTGCATAATGATTTTCCCATTTTGATACCTCCTAATATATTTTTTGGTTCTTGTTCCCTGTATTGTTTTCGCGTATTGTTTTTCCGCATTATTCCCGGTACGCCACTACATACGCTGAATCATACCAACTGTGTCCGAACGCGATGTTATCGCCCGGGAGCAAATCCGCAAGGGTGATTTTTTCAATCTCGCCGCCGCTTCGCACCAGATAATACACACAGTCTTTCATGAACCCGCTTTTTACGATGTTGACATTGGTATTCACGCCGTCGGTGTACTTGAGGTAGTGATATTCCCCCGCCGCGTTCAGGGCGGACTTGCTTTCCATGAACCGCACATAGCCAAAGTAGTACTTCATGGTGGACATGTCCTCATAGCCGGAGGTATAAACGCCCTTGTTATCCAGATAGCGGTACGAACCCGGGTTGTCTGCCAGCAGCAGGACCCTGAACTGCCCCAAGAAGTTGCCGCTCGCGTCGGCGGTAAACTGCATCACGTCGCCCTTTTGCAAATCCCCCGCTTTGACGTTCGCGATAAACGCGCCTGTTTCTTGCGAGAGCATTTCGGGTTTGTTACACGCGATGTTCGCGTACTCGCCCTTGGACCAACCGTAGATTTTTAGGATTTCCTGTCCGTCCTTGTCCACCGCCCGCGTCACTTTATCGATCAGGTAGGTCGTGAGGGCGACGCCCGACGAAAGGTCGATGTTCGTCCCCGCAAGCATCATCATGGACGCTTTGGTGATTTTGTACTCGTCCGCGCCGTACAAACGGACGTTTCCGAAAGACGAGGGCAACTCCTTTTCGTCTTGGAGGGTGGAAATACGGTACGCTTCATCTAAGTTGCGCGATTCGTAATCCGGCACGATGAACAGCATGTTCCCCGGCGGCGTAAACCAGCCCGAAGTGGGGAATTTGTAGTGGTAATACCGTTCTGTCGCGGTTTCGTCGCCGATACGCACGTCGTAGGTGTTCGGGTAATCGACGCTCCCCGGGCGGCCTGCCGTGTTGTCATAGGGCATATACAGTTCCGTTAGGTTGTCCTCCGCGTCTACGGTGTAGCAGACCATAGCGCGTATGTCCGCCGTCGGGTCGCTTTGCAGCGGCGCGGCGATTTTGTCTGCGGCTTCCTTGCCGCTGATCCGTACCCCCGCCAAGTTGTCCTTATCATGGTATAAAATTTTATCCGTGATTTCATAGGTGAGGAACTCGCCTTTCGCGGTGAACAACTTCATCTTGCCGGAGGTTGCAAGCCCTTTCCCGGCGGACGCGCCGACGAGGTACCCCCACAGCAAGGAGGAAGTGACTTCCTCGACCCCCGCGACGAGTCCGTCGGCGGCGATGCGGAACAGATACGTTTTCCCAAGCTTTGGCCGGGGCGCGTCCGCCGAAGCCGCGCCGCCTAAAATGCCGCACAGCATTTGATAGTCATAGGATAGTTGGTACACTTTGTCGTCACTGAGCCGTACGGAAACGCCGTCGTTGTCGGAAAATACCTCCTTCACCGCCGCCGTCACCGTCTTGGAGGAAACCAACAAATCAAACACTTCTTTGCCGGAAGCGTCCGCGCCGTAGGCAATGGCGACGGAATCACCCGCCAGAATATCGGTGTACGGCGCGGGTACGCCGTCTTTTGTCACCTTGACGGTTCGGGCGGCGCTTTCCTCCAGATTGACGGTATCCCCGCCGCCGAAGCGGGCGCCGTAGCGTAAGGATAACGTCCCCGTATCGCCCACTTTATACCGCGCCGCGAAGTGCGCGTAATGCCGCAGGAGGAACACGTCGGTATCGCCGTCCGAATTGTTGTCTATCGCGGTGAACCGCGCGTTTCCGTCGGCGAAGTCGGGGAAGCCGTTGGCGGCAATGCCGTAGTACACGCCGTTCAGCACGATCCTTGCGCCGCTGTCATAAGAGATTGCGCCGTCCTCCGTCTTGATTGCCGAGGACGTGACTTCCCGCAGGTCGGCGGCGCGAAATTCCGCTATGGTGTTTTTCGCGGGTTCCAAAAACATGATTTCCTTTACGTCGCTTCCGTCCTCACGCGCGAACGCCGCCACGGACTGCCCGAGGTACGCGGAAAAGTCATTTTCCCCCGTGCGATAGGTCATGCGGTCGATCTCGATCGTCCCCGGGCGCAGGTTGGACGGCCCGAAGATGCTTGCGATGCCGACGGCGGTGAACACGCCCTTAACCAGCACCATTTGATAGCGGCGTTCTAAAATGGTGGACGGTTCGGGGGAGCCGTAGATCGGCTGTCCGCCTTTGACTTCGATGACCTCCCATGAGGGGACGGACAGCACGTTATACAGCAGTTGGTTCATGCCGCCCGCCGTCAATGCCGCGTCCAAAGACGCGGGAAGCCCCGCC
>JAIRSR010000157.1 GCA_031255355.1 Clostridiales bacterium | reverse complement strand
CTGCATTTTGAACAGCAACTCGTTGACTTCAAGGCCGCAAATGCCGAACACCGTACCGTCGGAAGCGATCACGGGGACGCACAGCAACAGCGCGTCCTCATAGTCCCCCGCCAGCGTTTCGGCGGGATTCCAATAATAGGAGCGCGAAAGCGGAACCTCGCCGCTTGCCCGCGCCATAGCCTTGTGGAAAAAATCGCCCTCCGTTACGGGGAACTCGGGCAGCCATTGGGGGAGGGCGTAGAACCGCCGTTCCCGCGCGAGGGAACTCGGCCCGCGCATATAATAGAGCGACGGCGCGGAATGGTTGAGCGCGTTCGGCTCCATATTGCGGAGGAACAGCCCCGCGCGGGTGGGCGTGTCGGGGTTCACCGTCGCGTCCAATATCAAAAATACGCCGCTTGCCGTGTTTCTCTCCAGCGCGGCAATGGCGGGGTCAAGGCAATTGCGCAAAATTTCGTCCAGCAACCCGGCATCGGCGGCGGAAAGGCTTCGCGCCGCAAGCGATTCAGTGATTCTTTCGGCAAGCCTGACGGAAAGGGTAATCCCCTCCGCCGTCAGTGTTTCATAGTGATTCCCGGCACTTCCCGCGATGTGGTCTAACTCGCTTTGCAGCAAGAGGCGGCTCTCGTTCGTACCCACCGAAAAAACGCCGAACGCGGACAGCGCGGCGGCGACCGCCAACAGAATCGCGAGCGCGAACAGCGCAAGGAACGCGAACAACCGCGTCTTTAGGGAAACGTTAAACAGCGAAAAGGGGAAATGCTCGCGTTTCCTCCTGCTCTCCGCGCGAACTGCGGGAGGAAACCCCCGGTTTTCGGCGCGGATTTCTTTCTCTCTGACCATGCTCACCCTCCGCTCCGGTTGCCTGTAAATTCGTCAAACAACGCCCTCGTATCTATGTTTTGCCGCTCTGTTTTTAACTTTCTGCTATGCCGCATGAGTTCCTTGAGTTCCGCTTCATAGCCCTTGCTTAACGCGTCGAACTCCGGCACGTTGGGCGCGACGATAAAATCATACTCTTGATAGGTCTTAACCGCAGTTTGGAGCATTCGTTTGATGAGCGGATTTTCCACCGCGCCGATTTCGCCCATCATTTTTTCGTCAAACGCTTCCTTTGTAACAGGCAGATAGCCTGTTTCGGAAACAAAGCGCATATTTTGTTCCGACGCGGCGAACCACTTTAGGAACACCGCCGCCGCGAACTCTTTTTGGGGGTCGGAACGCGCCACCACCATACCCGCCCCGCGTTGGAGCGCGATTTTCGCGCCGCCCTCAAACACGGGATACGGCAGGACGATAGACTCGATCGGTTCGCTTGTGGTATCGGCGTGAAGCACCACCATATCGCCGTAGAACAGCACACCCGCCGTGCTTCCGATACAGGCGGCGATGTCGCCCGTCTTATACAAATCGCTGGAATAGCCGTCCGCTACGGCGTGGCCGCCCGCAATCGCCGGCAGGACGGAAAATTCCCAAATCCGCTGAAAGGCGTCCGCGCCGGTATGCAGTATTCCGTCGCCGACGAACGACCCGCCGAGTTGCGCCGTTCCCACCTGCGCGAGGTTGAACCAAGAATCGGCGGTGAAAAACGCCTTGCCGCCCGACCATTCATAGTACTTCACAGCCGCGTCCGCAATGCCCTCGAAGGTGGAAAGGCTGTCAAGGCGCACGCCCGTATCCGCAGCGAAGCGGTCAAAATAGGTCTTGTTGACGAACAGCGCCTCTGTGGATTTCGCAATCGGGAACACGTATAATTTTCCGTCCGGCAAGCGTCCCTCCTCGATAAAGCGCGGGAGGTACGCGTCTAACTCCGCTTCGGTGAAGTATGCGTCCAATTCCGCGAGTAACCCCGCGCCGCACAGCGTTTGCGCCATCGACGGATACGCCGTCACCACATCGGGCATCTCCGGCGCACCCGGCATACCGTCCGCGATCATGGCGAGTTTTTCGTTCTGCTCCCGCGACGCGGCGATAGAGGTCACGTTGACGACAATGCCGCGCCGCTTCCCGACCGTCGCGTTAAACTCGTCGATGAGCGTCCCCATAGTTTCTTTCATCATGCCGCCGTAGTTGTGCCACATCGTCAGTGTGACGGGGTTTTTGGGGTCGAGCGCGGCTTCCGTACCGCATGACGTGAGAAAGATTACCGCCGTCACGCAGAACGTCGCCGCCCGACAGATTATTTTTCGCATATTTGATTCCTCCGGCTTGATTTTTGACTTTGTCAATGTTACTGTTGACAAAGTCAATGAAAATTTGTTTGTTTTTGAAAAATCACCCCAAAAATCACCCCTATTATTTTCAAAAATCACCCTTGGGGTGATGACATACCCGCGTAAATTTCATATAATTTGCATTGAATCACCGGCAAAGGGTGTTTTTGGGAAATTTTTCATTAAAGTGCAGTATATCATAAAAAACTAACTTTGTCAATGAAAATGACGTGAAAAATTCACGCAAGTAACACGCAAACGAAAGGCAGGTGAATCCAAATGAAAAGTGAGCAAGCGGACGAGTTGAAGACTTCTATTTGCGAGGCGGTGAGGCGGATGGGCGAAAAGGAACTCAACGCGCTTACGGCGTTTATCGCCGCGATGGAGCGAAGCGGCGCGGGCGCGGAAGGAGGCGCGGGGCATGGCTTTCACGGCGAATTATCAAATTGAGGAAACGCCGTGTGGGACGCGGTTCACTTTCCTGTGTGACGTGACGGGCAAGCCGGTCTGCACTACGCCGCCCATTCGGGCGAACAGCCCGGAGGAGGCTTTGGCACAGGCGCGAAGCGGGGCGCGGGAGTATTTTAACCGCTGTCAGCGTTGCAATCGGTGGATTAGCGACGACGCTTACGACATTGACGAAATGGTGTGCGTGAAGTGTAAGGGGAATCTACTATAATAATGAGGGGAGAGCGTATAAGGGTATGGAACATAATTTATTCGGCGGTTTGGGTAATGTAATCGGCGGGATTGCGTCCGAACTCGCGAAGTCGGGGCTTGCGCCGCAAGACGACCCTAACGTGAAACTGCTGAACGCGCAAGGGGAACTTGCGGCGTTGCGGAACAAGGAAACGGAACTTTTCGCGCAAATCGGGCGCACCGCGTACGAACAAAATCAATCGGCGTACAGTCAAGCGGATGCGGTGAGGGTGACGCAAGGGGAAATCGCCGCGCTCGGCGAGAAAATCAAGGAAATTGAACAGGAAATTAAGGCGGCGGAGCAAGCGGACACAGCGGCAAACGCCTGTCCTAACTGCGGCGCGGAATACGCTGAGGGCGTAAGGTTTTGCCAAGGCTGCGGCGCGAAATTAGAGGCGGAAGCCGTAGATTCATCCGGGAAGTTCTGCGCGTCCTGCGGCGCGGAACACGAGGACGGAACACGCTTTTGCCGCGTGTGCGGAGCGCGGCGATAGCAGACTTTATCAAAGGGGAGGAACGGTCAGTATGAAAAAAATGATAGGATTATTTTGCGCGGTGTTTATGATGTTATCGGCGGTGTCGGCGGTTGCGGCGGTCGAGGAAAATTACAGATTGCGTTGGGACATGGGCAGCACCAGTAACAATCCCGCTTACGTCGCGTGGAGCGTCGCGAACCAGA
>JAIRSR010000007.1 GCA_031255355.1 Clostridiales bacterium | reverse complement strand
ACGCAAACACGCGGGAAATCACCTCGCGCACAAGTTTGCCTAACCGCGCGGTAAAGGGGACGCTTTTTTGCTCGTTCCGTATCTCGATCATGGCCGCCGCTCCCTTTTCACGGCGCGTTTTTGCTCGTCTTTCTCATACGCCTTGACAATCTCTTGCACCAGCGGGTGGCGCACCACGTCCTTTTCCGTCAGCATACAAAACACGATGCCGCCAATGCTTTTCAGTACGCGCATCACCTCTTTCAACCCGCTTTTTTTGCCCTCGGGCAGGTCGATTTGCGTGATGTCGCCCGTCACGATTGCCCGCGAGCCGAAGCCGATTCGCGTCAGGAACATTTTCATTTGCTCCCGCGTGGTATTTTGCGCCT
The DNA here is from genome assembly GCA_031255355.1 of Clostridiales bacterium. Lineage (GTDB taxonomy): Bacteria > Bacillota > Clostridia > Monoglobales > Firm-18 > JAIRSR01. Next base: position 8,817 of record JAIRSR010000007.1, on the reverse strand, counting down.
CGTCCAAAATGATGTACGCGTCGTCCAGCGTGCGCCCCCGCATATACGCCAACGGCGCGACCTCGATGACGCCCCGCTCCACGTACTTCTGATACGTTTCCACGCCCAGCATATCATACAGCGCGTCGTGCAGAGGACGCAAATACGGATCCACCTTATTCTGTAAATCGCCCGGCAAAAAGCCGAGTTTTTCCCCCGCTTCCACTGCGGGACGCGTGATGATCAGCCTGCCGACTTCTTTATTTTTCAACGCCGTTACCGCCATTGCTACCGCAAGGTACGTCTTGCCCGTACCCGCCGGGCCGATTCCGAAAGTAATCACGTTGTTGCGAATCGCTTCCACATACGTCCTCTGCCCCAAAGTTTTCGGCTTAATCGGCTTGCCCTTTGCCGTGATCGCGACGCAATCCTTGCCGAGCAAGCGCAACTTGTCCTCCTCGCCGTCGTCCACAAGGCTCATCACATAGCGCACCGTTTGTTCGGTAATTTGCTCCCCCCCGGCAGTGACGGCAATCAGACGCGCAAGCGCGCGCCGCGCCTTTTCCGCGTCCTCGTCCCCGCCCGTGATTTTCAGTTGCGTCCCCCTGTGAATCACCCGCACGTTATAGCGATCCTCCAACAGTTTCATATTTTGGTCAAAATCGCCGAAAATATTGGCGGCCTGTTCAACGGTCTGTACCTCCAGATGTTTCTCCATAATCCTTTGTACCCTCTCCCTTACCTCAGTTTCTTTTGTTTCGGCGAAGCGTCTACCGCGTGATTTCCCGCTTTTGCGCGATATTTTCCAAACACTCATAGGTCAGGCGCAAGCCGTCCTCCGTTTCCTCTCTGCGCAAATCTATAATTTGCAGCCCGCGCACCCGCTCATGCGCCCCCGCCGCCGCAAGTTCCACCGCTCTGCCGCGCTCCGCTTCCCGCATGGTAACTTCCACCTCGTAGTACTTGTCATAGTGAAAGGAAAACGGCAAAACGATACTTTCCCCGACGGAAAGATTTTTCACACTACTTATTCTATCATAGTTTGTATAGGAAATGCCATCATTTATGAAAAATTTTATATAAAAATTAAAAATTTTCAACATATGCTTCGATTTTGCTCTGCCCGTGCGCGTTTTCACTTCCTCATACCGGGGAATTTCAACGTAAAATTCATGCCACGTCCGCGCCAGCACCTCGCCGTCCGCGTGAACGTACCGCACCTCCGCGCCCGACGCGCTCTCCAGCGTACCGCTGATCAACACCTGCCCCGCCCGCACCACGTCCCCCGCGCTGACCTGCCGCCCGCCGTTGGTCGCGTCGATCGCCTCGATAACGCCGTCCGTCGCCGCCACAATGTCGCACGGCTCGTCTTTCGGGAAAATCGCGGGCGCTTCCTCCCGCTCCCGCACGTTCACACGCGCCGTCGTCCCTTGAATGGTGATGCCGATCCACGCGAGTTCCCGCCGCCGCGTCATCATTTCCCGCTCGATTGCGTCAGTGTCTGCGGCGCGGGCGGCTACCCCCGGCTTCAAACCCGCCGCCGCCAACGCCGTAAGAAGTTCCTCTCGCGGCAGGTTTTCGCCGCCCGTGATTTCAATCACCCAAATAAACCGCGTCATTACGAACAACATCACGCCGAACAACGCCGCGCCAAGCAAAAACGCCTTGCGCTTCCTGTGCTTATGCGTAAAAAACGGCAGCCCCCGCCGCGTCCGCACCCGCACCGAACAGCGCGACTTCCGCGCAATCGGGCGCAGCATTTTGAAGCCCCGCGCACTGACATTCGCGCTGACGCTCAGTTTCCCGGCGCGGCGCACGTTCCACAGGTAAATCCCCCGCCGTGCGCAAAGGTTCAAAAACCGTTCGGGGAAGATGCCCTCTATCAGAATTTCCGCGTAGCCGCGTATGAAGTTGACAAGTTGAACCAAAAGCATCGGAATCCCCCAATTAGAACCTATCTAAAGTCAAACTGTCAAATAATCGATTCTGCTGATGCTGCCCTCCACCAACACGTCTACGTCGGTAATCGCGCGGAGTTCCAGCCCCCGCCCGCTGACCGCGATGGTCTTGCCGGCGGTTTTCAGACGGATATAGCAATCGGTGTATTCCAATATGCCGCCGTAATTTTCAACGGTGAGTTGGTTGTCGCTGTATACCGTGAGTTTCGGCGTGTCGAGGAGGACTTCTTTCGGCAAGTCAAGCAGTTCCGTGACGCGCTCTTTTTTTGATTTTTTCATACGAACACTCCCTATTACTAAATATTTATGCAAATTTACAACCATTATGAATATATATTCTATGATAGGGGGGACGGAATCATGAAAATTTTGGCGGCGTTCGCCGCGCTGACGGTCGCGGGGCTTGCCTCGGACCCTACCCGCTGTCTCGCGGGCGCGGCAAGGGGGTTGCACCTTTGCGCGGACATTGTAATCCCGTCGCTGTTTCCGTTTTTCGTATGCGCGAAACTCCTAATCGAAACCGGGGCGGCGCGGCGGTTAGGCGTGTGGTGCGGCGGCGTTATGCGCCCTCTGTTCAACGTGCCGGGCAGCGCGGGGGTCGCGTTCGTCCTCGGCATTTTAAGCGGCTACCCGCTGGGGGCGCAGTGCGGCGCGGATTTGTACGAACAAAATCTGTGTACCAAAGCGGAAGCGCAGCGCGTCGTCTGCTTTTGCAACAACTCCGGGCCGTTGTTCATCGTCGGCGCAGTGGGCGCGGGTCTGCTGCACTCCCGCGCGGCGGGGATTTTGCTGTACGTCATTCATATTTTATCCGCGCTTAGCGTGGGGATTGTGTTCCGCTTTTATAAAAAAAATGAGCGCATGACCCTCCCGTGCGCGGCATACCGTATGTCAAAAACGGCGGGAACGTCCGTCGGAAGCGTCTTATCCTCCGCGATTCGCGCGTCCGCCGAACTGATGTTATACGTTTGCGGCTTTATCGTGTTTTTCAGTGCCTTTACCTCGGTGTTAGAGCGTTTCGGCGTTATTTGGCTTGTGCGGCGGCTGTGCGGCGTTTTCGGTCTGACGGCGGACGCGGCGCGGGCGATGGGCTTCGGCGTGTTTGAAATCACGAGCGGCGCGGAACGGCTTGCCGCACTGCCCGCAGGGGGGTTCAAAATCGTTTTGATTTCCATGCTCCTCGCGTGGTCGGGCGTTTCCGTCCTGCTGCAAGTGACGGGAATCCTTGCAAAAAGCGGACTAAACCCCGCTGTTTTCGTCGGCGCGAAACTGCTGCAATCCGCGTTCGCGGGACTGTACGCCATGCTGCTGACCCATATTCCCCTTGCCGCGCCCGTGTTCGCGGACAGAGCGCCCTCCTCCCCCGAAGCGTGGCGGTGGGCGTTGATGCTGACGCTGACCGCCGCCGCCGCTTTGAGCCTGCCCGCGTTGGCGTATGCCGTCAGGCGGCTTCGGTTTGTTCGGGTGAAGCCGCCGCGCCGCAATGTTAAATGTAAATGACAAATACCGGACGGTTATTGTGATTCCGCCTTAAATAGTTTATAATGGTAATATATTTGTATGGTGGTCCGGGGTGATTGTGTGAAAAAGTCAGTTTTTTTCTTAATGATAGCACTTGCGCTCCCCCTTGGCGGGGTGGTTGCCGACGACGCGCCGCAGACTGCGGCGGGCGTTTCTTTGAACGCCGCTCCACTTCCGACGGACGTTTTACCCACAGGTTTGGCGGAGAAAATCCGCGCACACATTCCCGCCCTCGCGGGATTTGACGCGCACAACGCGCACAGTGACGGCAACGGACGCTACAGCATAGAGTTTCAATCACGCGCGGGCGCGTTCGCCCAAGTCGTTTCGGACGGCGGCGGCGTTATCTTTGACTACTTCATGAACCCGGCGGTGCACGACGCGGAACAAGGGAAGCGTTTGCCCGCCGTGTCCAAAACACGCGCGGCGGAAATCGCCGTAAACTTCGCGCGAAACGCCGCCGCCGATATTTTCAGCCGTCTGAACACAAGGTCGTACACCAACACCTACAGTAACGACGTGCCGTCGGGCTACGCCATTCGCTTCACCCGAAGTGAGTACGGCATTTCCTACGCCGCGAACAGCGTCAGCGTTTGGGTGGACGCGCAAACGGGCGGTGTTACGCGGTACAGCCGTGTGTGGGAGGACGGTATACAGTTCGCCCCCGCGCGGGAGATTGTCCCGCAAACGCAAGCGGAGGAGTTTTTTAAGGAAAATATCGGGCTTAGCCTGCGCTATCATAAAAAGACGGAAAACGGCAAAGCGGCGCCGTATTTGGTGTACGTGCCGTCCAACACAGGCTCTTTGGACGCGGTATCGGGCGGCGCGGTGAACGGCAGACCCGCCCCCCAGTCGGAAAATTACCGTGAACAACTCGCGCTCTACGAAAGTGCCGCGATTTCCGCCGCCCCCGCGCGCGGCGGCGCAACGGAGCCGGAAAATCTCGTTTCGGGGAACGAAGCGCAACGGTATATCCGCAAACTTCCCGAACTGAACATCAGCGGCGATTACTCGGCGGAGCAAGCGAAGTATTACAGGGATCCCAACGGCGAAGTCCTCATCACCGTCACTTTCACAAAAGACGCGCGAACCGCCTCTGTGACGCTCAACGCGCGGACGCTGGCGTTAATCGGCTTTATGAACGATAGCACGCGGGAACCCACGGCGGAGCCTCCTGTGGACGCGGCGACCGCCTCGGCGACCGCGAATAACTTTTTGAAAAAATACATGAACGGCTACACGCCCGGGCTTGCGCCGCCCGTGACCGAAACGCGGGACGGCGTGGTGTATATGCTGTTCGAGCGCGTTGTAAGCGGCGTACCGTACAAAAGCAACAGTATTCAGTTTGTCATCAATCCGCGCGGGGAAATTATTTCCATGTCCTCCGTATGGGACGACGCGCCGTTTCCCGACCCGACGGACGTAATCAACCGCAACGCGGCGTATGAAATCTTTTTCAATCAAATCGGCCTGCATCTGATGTACACGCGCACCTCGGACGATACCGCGAATTTGGTGTATATGGTGAATCCGCAAGTTCCCGCGATCATTGACGCGTCCTCGGGCGTGATTCTGACGTATAACGGTGCGCCCGCGAAGCCGAAAACCTCTCTTTCCTACATAGGCTTGCGGGGGCATTACGCCGAAAAACACGCGACAATCCTCGCCGATTGTGACGTCTTCGTGTCAGAGGGGAACGTCTTGCTGGACGGCGATATTCCGCAAAAGGATTATATCGTCCTGTTAGCGTCCGTGTCGCCGAACGCCATTCCCGCCGCGTCCGTGAAAATCGGCGGCGTCACGGACGAGGATACCGCGATGATTTACAACGCGTTCGTCACGGAGGGGGTACTCACCGCCGCGGAGGTACAGCCGGGGAGCGGCGTAACGCGCGAGGATGCCGTAAAGTACCTGCTGCGCGTCGTCGGCTACAAAAACGTTGCGGAATTGCAAGATATTTTCAAAATGCCCTTTGCGGACGCGCAAGAAATCCGCCGTCCGCTGTACGGCTATGTCGCGCTTGCCAGAGGGCTTCGGTTGGTTTCGGGCAGTGACGGTTATTTTTATCCGCGCCGCTATCTGACCAACGCGGACGCGCTCGTCATGATTTACAACTATCTGAACAGGGGGGCGCGCAAATGAACGCCTACGCGCTTGTAAAGCAACGCTTTATAGATCGGTTTGCGGAAAAAGAGCGGGGAATCGTCGGCGTAGAGTTGGAATTCCCCTTGCTCAACGCGGCAAAAAAGCCTGTGGAGGAAAGCGTCGCGAACGGACTTCTCTCACACTTTTTGCGAAACGGCTTCCAAACAGAGGAAACAACGCGGAACGGAACCGGCGCGTTCATTGCAAACGCTTGCGGGGACGTGCTGTCCTTTGACAATTCCTATAATAATTTCGAGTTCGCCTTGCGCCACGGCGACGACCTTTGCGCAATCGCGCGGCGGTTTTACGGATACTTCAACACGGCGCAAAATTTTTTGAAACAACATAACCACTTGCTGACGGGCATGGGCTTGCACCCCTACAGGCGGGTTCTTACGCCGTCGCATGTGGATTACCCTGTGTACAACATGGTGGACGGCTATTTGCGCGGCTTCCCCGCGCGGCATAACGCGCCGGACTTTCCCGCCTATGTATCGTCCGCGCAAACGCACTTGGACGTGAATTTGAGGGAGTTGCCCGCCGCCGCGACGCTGTTCGCGCGGTTGGATTTTGTGCGGGCGGCGTTGTTTTCCAACGCGGCGGTTTGGGACGCGGAATCGCCCGCTTCCGTTCCGCGCGGGGTGCTTCCGTCGGGGATCGTTCCTGACGGAAGCACCCCGGAAGTCCTTTGCTACCGCGACTTTTTATGGGAGGGCAGCGCGTTCCCCAACACGGGGAAGGTAGACGAAACCTATCGTTCCGTTGACGATGTAATCCAAAGTTTTCTAAACAGAAAAATGTTCAACAAACTGCGCGGAGGGCAGTACGCCGCCTTTTCCCCCGTACCGCTCGGGCAGTACTTTGAAAACGCGGAATACGGCGCAAAAGCGCGGGACATCGAACAATTTTTGTCGTTCAGAAACATAGAAATCACCGCGCGGGGAACGTTGGAAGTCCGAAGCGACTGCGCACAGCCGCTATGCGCCGCGTTCGCGCCCGCCGCCTTTTCCCTCGGGCTGCTCTACCGGATTGAGGATGCGGAAAATCTGCTGAAAAATATTTTGCCGCACGTCACTACCACGGCTCTTAGAAACCGCGTCATTACCTCGCAAACACGGCAAGACGACGGCGTTCCCCCTGATTTTGCGCTGCGGTTCGTACAACTTGCCGAACGCGGCTTAAAACAGCGCGGAAAGGGTGAGGAACAATTCCTTTCGCCCCTGTATGAACGCGCAAGGCGCGGCGTTTGCCCCGCGCGGGAAACGCTGACACGGCTGAAAAACGGTGAACCAATCGAAGCCGTAATCGCGGATTATTCCGACCCGGGCGATTCCTCTGTTTCGTCTTGAACAAATTCCTCTTGCACAATTTCCTCCGGCTCGCCGAACGGATTGCCCCGCACAGTTTCCTCCACCAACTCCGCAAGCGATTCCCCGCTTCTATCGCCCCAAACGGTGATGCGCCGCAGTTTTTCCGCCGGGGTGTCCTTTGTGTTATAGCCGCTGTTCCCCAACAGGCATTGCAAACGGTACCCCGCCGCGCTTGCCGCGCTTAGGGCGCGTTCGTCATACATACCGTAAGGGTAGGCGAAATAGCGGCACTCCTTGCCGAGGTTTTCCTCGATCAGATACTTTGAAAGGCGCAGTTCCCGCACAACCGCCGCGTCGTCCATCGCGGGGATTTCCTCGTGGGAATGAGAGTGCGACTGTATATCGATCACGCCGCTTTGCTCCATTTCCCGCGCCTGTTCCCAAGTGAAATGGGGGTACGATACGCCTGTGGACGCGCCCACGGTGCTTGTGACGATGAAGATCGTCGCTTTCATGCCCAGCGACCGCAAAATCGGCCACGCGTACTGATAATTACTGAGGTATCCGTCGTCCAGCGTGATGATGACGGGCTTTTCCGGCAAGCCCCCGCCGCCGTTGACGTAATCGTAATACTCGTCAAAGGTAATGCCCGTGTAGCCCGCGTTTTTGAGGGCAGTCATATGAGCGCGGAACGTATCCGGGGTTATGCTGACCAAAAGGTCTTGCCCCGCGAGGCTGTCCACGATATTATGGTATAAAATCACCGGCACTCTGACGTCGGCGGTTCCCTCGCTCTTTGTGGTAACGAACACGAGGTTGACCGCAAGCACGATCGCCGATAAGATCCCTATGGCGTTTCCCGCCGTTTTCCGCATATTGATCTACCTTCCGAAAATATAATTGATGCTCTCGACAAAATCCGCGTTGGTCTTTGTCGCGATCAGACGCGCGATTAACGTTTCCGTCACTTCGGCGACAGGCTGATTGTGCATTGCCTTTCGGATGCCCCAAACCGCTTCCAATTCCTTTTGCGTCAACAGGAGGTCCTCTTTCCGCGTACCCGATTTATTGATGTCAATCGCGGGGAAAATGCGTTTTTCCTGTAATTTACGGTCTAAATGCACTTCCATGTTGCCCGTACCCTTGAACTCCTCAAAAATCACATCGTCCATTCTGCTGCCCGTCTCGATTAACGCCGTGGCGAGGATGGTCAAACTCCCGCCGTTTTCGATATTCCGCGCCGCGCCGAAAAACTTTTTCGGCTTGTTCAGCGCACCCGGGTCCAACCCGCCCGAAAGTGTGCGGCCCGTCGGCGTTATAGTTAAATTATACGCCCGCGCGAGCCTTGTTATACTATCCAACAAAATAACCACGTCTTTTTTATGCTCGACCAAGCGCATTGCCCGCTCCAGCACCATTTCCGCGACGCGGATATGATGCACGGGTTCCTCGTCGAACGTGGAATAAATCACATCGCCGCTGATACTGCGCCGCATATCCGTCACTTCCTCGGGACGCTCATCGATCAGAAGCACAATCAGTTCCGCGTCGGGGTGGTTCGCCTCGATACTGTTTGCAACCTGCTTCAGCAAGGTGGTTTTCCCCGCTTTCGGCGGCGATACGATAATGCCCCGCTGTCCGCAGCCGATCGGCGCGATGAGGTCGATCAAACGCATAGCAAAATTAGTCTGCTTGCGCTCTAAGTGCATACGCTTATCGGGATAAATCGGCGTTAAATGCTCAAAGGACGTGCGGCGCAGCGCGGATTCCGGCTTGTCGCCGTTGACGGTGGTGACGAACAGCAACGCCTTAAACCGCTCGTTATCCCGCTGTAACCGCGCGATTCCCATAATAGCATCCCCTGTTTTCAAGCGGAACCGCTTGACCAGCGTGGGCGAAACATA
>JAIRSR010000139.1 GCA_031255355.1 Clostridiales bacterium | reverse complement strand
CTTTTTTGGTACCTGCGACCTTGAAATCCATATCGCCGTGGAAGTCTTCCAACCCTTGAATGTCAAGCATCGTCATAAAGCGGTCGCCCTCCGTAATCAAGCCTACGGAAATACCCGCGACAGGCGCTTTGATCGGCACGCCGGCATCCATAAGCGCGAGCGTGCTTCCGCATATGCTCCCTTGCGAAGTCGAGCCGTTAGACGACAAAACCTCACTCACCAAGCGGATTGCGTAGGGGAACTCCTCCTCGGAGGGGATGACCGGCTCCAACGCCTTTTCAGCCAACGCGCCATGCCCGATTTCCCGCCTGCCGGGGCCTCTGGAAGGACGCGTTTCACCTACGCTGTACGACGGAAAATTATAATGGTGCATATATCGTTTGAACTCGGAGTCGTCAAGCCCGTCCAACTTTTGCACCTCGCCCAACGCGCCCAACGTGACGACGGTTAAAACTTGGGTCTGCCCTCGGGAAAATAGCCCGGAACCATGCGTTCGGGCAAACAGCCCGACCTCCGCAGAAAGGGGACGCAACTCGTCAATACCTCTGCCGTCAACGCGCTTGCCCTCGTCCAAAAGCCAACGTCTTACCACGTACTTTTGCAGTTTGTACAGCACCTCGTCGATATTTTCCGCGTAATCCTCAAACTGTTCCGCGAACCGCGCGTCTAATTTCTCACGCACCGCAAGCAGATTCGCGTCACGGACGTTTTTATCGTCGGTGTCTATCGCTGCCTTGACCATGTCCAGCGCAAATTCCTTGACCGCCTCGTAAATTTCCTCGTTCACCGTATGCGCTTCGTACTTGATTTTCTCACGCTTGCCTATCGCGTCGGCAATTTCGTCAATAAACGCGCACAATTTTTTGATTTCCTCATGCGCGAACATAATCGCGTCGAACATAATATCGTCGGGAACCTCGTCCGCGCCCGCCTCAATCATCGCTACCAAATCTTTCGTACCCGAAACGGTCAAGATGAGCGGACTCACCTCACGCTGTGCCGCCGTCGGGTTAATCACAAACTGCCCCTCCACAATGCCGACATAGACGCTTGCCAACGGCCCGTTAAAGGGAATGTCGGATATGGCGAGGGAGATTCCCGTCCCCAACATCGCCGCGAACTCGGGTTGGTTGTCCTGCTCCACGCAAAACACCGTAGCGACCACCGCTACATCATTGCGCAAATCCTTCGGGAACAGCGGACGAATCGGACGGTCAATCACCCGACTGGTCAGCACCGCTTTTTCGGACGGCCTGCCCTCGCGCTTCATAAAACTGCCCGGGATTTTGCCCACCGAATACAAGCGTTCCTCGTAATCCACGCTGAGCGGGAAAAAGTCGATCCCCTCACGCGGCTTTTCCGACGCCGTTACCGCGACCTGAACCGCCGTATCACCGTACCGCACAAGGCACTCACCGTTCGCCAACTGCCCCATTTTCCCTGTTTCAACAATGAGTTTTCTGCCCCCTACTTCCGTTTCAAATGTTCGTAATGCCATTTTTTTACCTCCCGTTTTTTCAAAAGAAACAGCATTAGCACTTAATGAACCGCCCCGCCGTCCCTGTTCCACCGCTTCGGACGGTTAATTAACTGCTAACGAACTGTTTCTTTTTTAATAGACCTGTCCGCCAACTCCGCGCACACTTTTACAACGGATAGGCGAATAGGTTTCCTATACAAAAGAACAGGCGGACGCAAATTGTCCGCCCGTCACTTAGTGCCTTAAACCAAGCCTGTCAATCAAGGTTCTGTACCTTTCAATATCCTTTTTCGCCAAATAATTCAAAAGCCCTCTGCGCTGTCCGACCATTTTCAAAAGACCCCGCCTGGAGTGATGGTCCTTTTTGTTGATTTTCAAATGCTCGTTCAGATGATTGATGCGCTCCGTAAGAATCGCAACCTGTACCTCGGGCGAACCTGTGTCGCTTGCGTGTGTCTTGTACGCGTCAATGATGTCCTGCTTTTGCTCCTTAAACATATCCTACCTCCACTCATCTTTTATCGCGAGTACCGAGCAACGGGTAAGTGGCGTTTTTTCCCGAAACCCCGCACAGCGTAATTATTTTAACATAACCAAAACCGTTTGTCAAGCAATTTTTACACACCGCATAAACGCACTGCGGCGGCGGGGCTACAAGTTTGGATTTACGCCGCCCTGATAGCCCCATCCGATATAGCGGTACTTCGCGCACATGGCGTCAAAGGGTTCCGTTTTGACGGTTTGCGCGGCGTGTATGACGTAGCCGTCGCCTGTGAAAATCCCGGCGTGGCCGCTGGAGGACGTATCAAAATACACCACCGCGCCTTTCGGGATGTTCTCCGCAGAGGAGGATGCCCCCCACCTCCCCCACGCCGCGCTCGCGGTGGCGGCATACCCTGTAATGCCCGCCGCCTCAAAGCAGATGCGCACAAAGCGTTGACAATAGCCGTTATACGCCGTCGCGCCGAGCAGACTTTTCGCCTTGGCAATCGCCGTATCCGCCGGGGTTGCCGTCCGCGTACCGCCGCTTCCGAACAAGTACCGCCATGTGATTTGCCCGACAATGCCGTCGGCGGTGATTCCCGCGCCGCTCTGGAACCGCTTTACCGCCGCGAGGGTCTCCGCGCCGAAAATCCCGTCCACGCCAATCGCCGCGCCGTGCTTGTATTTCAGCAGGTACTGCGCCGCCCGCACCGCGTCATTCCTCGTGCCGCGCCTTACCGTTTCCGTCAACGCCGCAAAGGTCGCCTGCCCCGCGATGCCGTCCGCGACCAGCCCGCCGCTCATCTGAAACCGACGGATCGCGTCCGCGCCCGCAACGCCGATTTTGCCGTCAACGGCAAGGCGGTATCCTCTGTGATTCAGCAGATACTGCGCCGCCGCCGCGTTTGCTCCCGCGCTGCCGCTTTTGACGATAGGGAACGACGGCACCGCCGCGCTTCCCGACCCGCCCGCGCTAACGAACAAGACGATCGCCAACGCCAGCGCGTATACACTCCGTTTCATGCAATCACCTCCGTGGAATTGGAGTAGAACAGACATAATCATTATAGACTTGATTTTTCGCTTTGTCAAAGCGCGGTTTTATCCAAAATAGTCAGAATTATGTAAACTTATGTAACCTCGGTTCCGCTTTTACATTACAAAAAAATCCGGGTTACACGGCGGTATGCCGTATGACCCGGATTCCTTTAATTTCAGATAGTTACAGCGTGTTGCTTGGTACGCCTTACTCCTCCTCCGCCGCGCCGCCGCCCAACGCCTCAATCAGTTCCCCTGCTACGGAGCGCAAAATACCGCACGCGGGCACGGCAAGCAGCATACCCGCGACCCCAAACAGCCTGCCGCCGACGATGACCGCCATAATCGTAACAATCGGGTGAAGCCCGACGTAATCACCGAGGATTTTCGGCGAAATATACGCGCCCTCCAACTGTTGCACCGCGATAAATAAAACCGCCGTCCACACCGCTTTGCGGGGTGATTGCGCAAGCGCGGCGGCAACCGCGGGAACCGCGCCCAAAAACGCGCCGAAATACGGTATAATTTCTAACACTCCCGCCAACACCGCAAGCAAAAGCGCGTACCGTACGCCCAACGCCGCAAGCCCGGCAAACAGCAGCCCGCTCATGACGGCGGCAACGCCGAGTTGCCCCAGCAAAAACCGCCGGAGTACCGCGTCCACACTGCGGAGGACGTTAGCAAAAAACCGCCGCCATTCCGCCGGGATGCGCCCCGCCGGAACCAGCCCCGCCAACGCGGACAGGATTTTCTCCCTGTCCAACAGCATATAAAAACTGAGCGCCAGCCCGAGCGCGGCGTTGACCACCGCGACGGTAGCGGAAGCAAGCGTCGTCGCCGCGCCGCCGATGTAGCCGAAAATTTCCGCGCCGAACCGGGACGCTATGCCGTCCGCGCTTTTGAGGAACTCAAAGGAAATATTGCCGAAATAGTCAGATAACGTCTTTTGCAACGCCGAGATTCCCCGCATCAGATACGGTATGCCAATCCAAAACACCGCGAAAACGAGCGCGGCGGCAATCGCGTATACGCAAACAAGAGCGGAACGTCTTTTAACGCCGCTCCGCTCCAACCGCCCGACCGCCGGTGAAAAAAGATACGCGAACGCAAGCCCGAAAAACAAAGGCGTTAGGCTTTCACGCGCCGCGAACAGCAAAGCGGCGGCGGCAATCGCGATTGCTATGAGTAACGCGGGTCTTTTCATTCCTGCTCCTTTATCCCGGTAATTCGGTGTGCTTCCGTAGGGTAGTTCCGCTATGTACGGCGCGGGCCGCGCCGTATCGGTTATTTTACAGCGTCGAGGATATTATCCGCTATCGTGCCGATCGTCGTAAACATCTTTGATGTTTTCCGCGCGATGCGGCGGCGGTCGCGCTCGTCAACGGGATGGGCGACCATAGAAATCCCCATGCCGACAATCGCGCCCGTCACCATACCCTTGACAAATGAGCCTGTATTCATGGCGTTACACTCCCTTATCAGTAATCTCAACATTATTATTACCAAAAACAGCGTCCTTATTAGCGTGAATATTTTTTCTGCCGCGCAAAATATCCTCCGCAAAGCCGTTGGAAACCTCAAAGCGCGTGATTTCCCCGCGCTCCGTCCGAAACAGCATATCGCTGATCCGCCCGATTTTGCCGCCGTTTTGAATCATTGCCGCCCCCGCCGCGTCACGGTGAAAGGTTTTGTAATTTTCGCCCTGTTCCGCGCGGCGCGTAGGCAAAAAAGCGGTTTTATCCGCGACGCGCACCCCGCCGCCGTCTATTTTTTGCACACTGCCCGCCGCCAAATAGCGCGGGATCCTAAGCACGGTTCCCGCAGCGACGTAATATCCCGCGACCCGCATGGTTCGCGCGTCAAACAAAATATCGGTAATCCTGCCCAGCCGCTTGCCGTCCGCGCCGATAACAGGCAAATCCAACAATTTACTCGCCTTATTCATACCATCACCCGCAATTAGTATGCGTGATTCGGCGAAAAATATAACCTCTAAAGCGATTCCCCTGCAATACGGAAAAACAAAACCGCCGTAAGTTTAAGGAAGTTTTTATAACACAAAAAAAGTGCCGCAAAAGCGGCACACAGCGAGTTTTCAGTCAGAAAATTCCGCGTTCAAAACGGCGTTGACTTTCCCCGCGTCGCTGTGGTCAAAAAGCAAGGAAATTTCAACATCCGAAGTGGTAATCAGTTTCATATGCAGTCCGTTTGCCGCCAACGCCTGAAACAGCCGTGCGGCAATACCCCAGCGGGTTTTGAGCAGTTCGCTGTAAATCATAAATTTGCAGTTGCCCGAACTCACCTCCGTCATCAAGCCCGCGTAATCATTTTTCAACCCGCCGACCACCGTCAGCGTCGCGGTCAAGTCGCTTTGGTCTATCGTAAACGAAAGGTTGATTTTTTCCTTATACGGCGCGGTTTGGCAAATCATATCGACGTTGACGGACGCGCCGCCCAACTTGGTGAAAATATCGGCAAGCGCCGCAGAGGTGTTCGGCACGTTGGTTAGCGTGATCAACGCCGCGTCGTCCACACTGCTGATTGAAAAATTCCCCATAGATTCCCCTCCTCCTAAGAGCCTGTCTAAAATCCCCTGCGCGGCGGCGGCAGTTCCCCCGCGTCCG
>JAIRSR010000129.1 GCA_031255355.1 Clostridiales bacterium | reverse complement strand
AAACGGTAGTCTCCAAGGGAACCGGTTCCGGCGCGTATATCAAGGGCTACCGCGTGGCGGGGAAAACCGGAACGTCGGAAAAACTTCCGCGCGGCAACGGGAAGTATATCGCGTCTTTCGTGGGCTTCGCGCCCGCCGACGACCCGCAGGTGGTGTGCCTTGTCATACTTGACGAGCCGTCCGCCGGGCTGTATTACGGCGGTCAAATCGCCGCGCCCGTCATGCGCGGGATCATGGAGGAAACGTTGGACCACCTCGGCGTAGAGCCCGCGTACACCCCGGAGGAAAAGGCGACGTTGGAATCCTCCGTGCCCAACGTGACGGAGCGCACCGTCGCGGACGCGAAAAATATCCTGCAAAACGCCAACCTCAAGGCGCGGGTGGAGGGCGGCGGGAACACGGTTTTGAACCAGATTCCCAAGGCGGGGGTGAAAGTCAACCGGCAATCCGCGATTACGCTTTATACCGAGGAAAATAAGACGGTCACGACGGTGACGGTGCCGAACGCGCTCGATCAATCGGCGGCGGCGGCTTCGGACATTGTTTCACGCGCCCGCCTTAACATCAAAATTGTCGGCGCGGGGGCGGAACCCTCCGGCGGCGGCTTGATTTCCTACAAACAAGACCCTCCGGCGGGAACCGCCGTAGAGGTGGGGACGGTCGTTACCGTGGAATTTAGACGGATAGAGGCGGGGGAGTAATTTTGCCGCCTGTGTTTACCGAAGTTTACATAACGCGCCATACGGCTCACGGTAAGCGCGTTGTCATAGGAAGTTAGCCGAAGCAATTCGGTTTTGTTAAATTTCGTGAGCGGAAAGGCATAGGGGTTATTGCTATGAAAATCGGGGATTTAATTGCCACGGATTTACAAATTGACGTGAGCGGAATCAGTTATGATTCCAGGAACACCATGCCCGGCGACGTTTTTGTCGCGATTCAGGGCTTTGCCGCCGACGGACACGACTTCGCGCTTGCGGCGCGGGAAAAAGGCGCGGTTTGCGTCGTATGCGAACGGGAACTCGCGGGGCTTGACGTGCCGTGTATTATCGTGCCGGATAGCCGCGCCGCGCTTGCGGTGATGTCGCATAGGTTTTTCGGGCATCCCTCGCGGGAGTTCAAATTGATCGGCGTAACGGGAACGAACGGCAAAACCACCGTTACCTGTTTGATTAAGCAGATTCTGGAGCAAAAGGGAAAGAAAGTCGGGCTTATCGGCACAAATCAAAATATGATTGGGGAGCAAGTGTTACCCGCAAGCCATACCACGCCCGAATCCTACGAACTTGCGCGGCTGTTTCGGGAAATGGCTGACAGCGGCTGTGAGTACGTCGTCGCGGAAGTATCGTCCCACGCGCTTGCGCTGCGCCGTGTAGACGGCTGTGAATTTTACGCCGCCGCCTTTACCAACCTCACCCGCGACCATTTGGATTTCCATAAAACTATGGAAAATTACTTGAACGCGAAATCTATCTTGTTTCAAATGTGTAACTATGGTATAATCAATATAGACGACCCGGCGGGCAGGACGATTGCCGATACCGCCGGCTGTGAGGTGATTACCTACGGCATCGGCGGCGGGGACGTTACGGCGGAGCATATTGTGACAAGCGCGGAGGGTGTGGAGTTTGACTGCGCGGGCAGACATATCTGGCTTGGCATACCCGGCAAATTTTCCGTTTACAACTGCTTGGCGGCGATTGGCGTTGCTACGGCGTTGGGGGTGAGCGGCGCGGACTTCGCGCACGCGCTGCTCAACGCGAAAGGCGTGAAAGGCAGGGTGGAGTTAATCCCCACAAGGCGTGATTTTTCCGTCATTATCGACTACGCCCACACGCCGGACGGCTTGCGCAATATTTTAGAAACCGTGCGGGAATTTACCAAGGGGCGGTTGGTGGTGGTGTTCGGCTGCGGCGGGGACCGCGACAAAACCAAGCGTCCTATGATGGGGAAAATCGCGGGGGAACTTGCCGATTACTGCGTTATTACCTCTGACAACCCCAGAAGTGAGGAACCTGCCGCCGTCATACGCGATATTTTGGCGGGAATGAATGCCGCCACAGCGGAGTATATTGTGGTGGAAAACAGGCGGGACGCGATAGAGTACGCGATTACCCGCGCCGCCGCGGACGATGTGATTGTGCTTGCGGGGAAAGGGCATGAAACGTACCAAGTGTTGGCGGGAAAGACCATACATTTTGACGAGAGAGAAATCGTAGCGGAAATTTTAGAGCATATCTGACATTACAGGATACAGTGCGGGAATTACGCCCGGTCAAAGGATAAAACGCGTGCGCCGCGCGGCGTTCGCGTCAAGGAGGGGACGCTTTTTTGGAAAAGTGTACAGTAAGGGAAATCGCCGCGTGGTCGGGCGGGGAAATTTTCGGCGACGATACCCTCACCGTTGGCGGGATTACGACGGACAGCAGGAGCGGCGGGGACGACGCGCTTTTTATCGCGCTCAAGGGTGAACGGTTTGACGGCAACGCTTTTGCGGAGGACTTTTTGCGGCGCGGAACCGCCGTCATGACGGAACGCCGCGCAGAACCGCCGCCCGGCAAGGCGGTGATTGTGGTGGACGATACGCGAAAGGCGTTGCGGGACGCGGCGCGGCGGTATCGGGAGCGGTTTGAAATTCCCGTCGTCGGCGTTACCGGGAGCGTAGGCAAAACCAGCACAAAGGACATGATCGCCTCCGTCCTTTCCCGCAAATTCAACACCTTGAAAACACAGGGCAATTTCAATAACGAAATCGGGCTTCCTTTAACAGTGTTCAACCTGACGCGGGAACATCAATGCGCGGTGCTTGAAATGGGCATGAACCGCGTTGGGGAAATCAGCCGTCTGACGGCAATCGCGCGGCCTGCCGCCGCCGTCATTACCAATATCGGGACGGCGCATATCGGCAATTTGGGAAGCCGTCGGAATATCCTGAAGGCGAAACTTGAAATCCTTGAAAAACTTGAACCGGGCGGCATTGTCGCGCTCAACGGCGATGATAAAATGCTGTACGCCCTAAAGGGCAGGTTGCCGCACCGGGTGATTTATTACGGCATTGACAACCTCAAAGCGGACGTCGTCGCGACGGATCTTGTGCTGGGGAATGACAAGAGCAAGTTCAAAACGGAGGTGAACGGCGAAACCCGCGCGTTTGAAATCAACGCGGTGGGGCAGCACCACATCTATAACGCGTTGGCGGCGATTATTATCGGGCTGTATTACAATGTGCAGGACGTGGCGGGCGGCGTTGCGGCGTTCACGGCGGGAGGTATGCGCCAAAATATTATCAAAATCGGCGGCGTGACGTTGATAGAGGATTGCTACAACGCAAGCGCCGCGTCTATGGAAGCCGCGTTGAAAGTGCTTTCGCAGTTGAGCGGCGCGAACCGCGCGGTAGCGGTTTTGGGCGATATTTTAGAGCAAGGCGCGTATGCCGAAAAGACGCATAGGCAGGTAGGCGCGGCGGTTGCGGCGTTTGAAATCGGGCAGTTGGTGACCGTCGGCAAGGACGCGCGGTATATCGCGGACGAAGCGCGTCAAAGAGGGGTATCAAATATTGTGTCGTTTGACGGCAACGCGGAGGCGGCGCGGTATTTGGAACAGGAAGTACGGCAAGGCGACACGGTGCTGTGCAAAGCGTCGCGCGGTATGCGGTTTGAGGAAATTTCCGCCGCGCTGCAAGCGTCGCTTTGTCCGCAAAATCCGTGTGACGGAAAGGAGTGATTGTGGGTTGAATATTTACGCGGCGCCGCTAATCGCGTTGGTTTGGGCGGTACTTCTGACGCCCGTTGCCATACCGCTTTTGATTAAGATGAAGTTCGGACAGCGTATTCGGGAAATCGGCCCCTCGTGGCATAAAACGAAAAACGGAACGCCCACAATGGGCGGCGTCATCATCATCACGGGTGTGATTGCCGCGCTGGTGCCGTTCGCGGGTGAGATGAGCCATTCCGCGCGGTTCGCGCTGTTTTGCGCGGTCGGCTTTGGCATCATAGGCTTTGCGGACGATTTTATCAAGGTATGCTTAAAACGCAACCTCGGGCTTCGGGCGTGGGAAAAACTTTCGCTACAGATTTTGGCGGCGGTGATTTTCGTGTTCGGCGGGCTGCGCACGGGCGCGTTATCCACGGCGGTAGCGGTGCCGTTTACCGGCATGACGGTTGAACTTTCGTGGCTGTATATTCCGCTTGCGGTGTTATGGATTTTGTACACCGTCAACAGCGTCAATCTGACGGACGGCATAGACGGGCTTGCCGCTTCGGTTACAATCGCCGTCATTGTGTTCCTCGGCGTTGCCGACGCTTCCCCCGCGTCCCCCCTCTCGGTATTTTGCTATACCGTGGCGGGCGCGTTGGCGGGATTCCTGGTATATAATAAGTACCCCGCAAAGGTGTTTATGGGGGATACGGGTTCGCTGTTTTTGGGCGGGGCGGTCGCCGCCGCCGCACTGTTGCAGGGCAATCCGCTGATTGTAATCGCGGTCGGCGTGATTTACGCGGCGGAAACACTTTCGGTCGTCGCGCAAGTAACGTCTTTTAAGTTGACCGGCAAAAGACTGTTCAAGATGAGCCCGATTCACCACCATTTTGAAATGAGCGGTTGGAGTGAGAAAAAAATCACGGCGGTATTTACCGCGATTACCGTGGTTATGGGCATTTTGGCGTTTTTTGCGGAACGGTTGACGCGGTAGTCGCGGCAGATGTAGGAAACGTTACGAAAAAAATCCTGTAAATGAGGTGTCTATAGTGAAAAAAAAGTCGTTTGACTTTCAATTTTTTATTATTGTCATGGCGCTTTTGGCGCTTGGGTTGATCATGGTTTTTTCGGCAAGTTCCGAATCCGCGCGGGTGTTTCAGAATAACGCCTATTTCTTTATACAAAAGCAACTTATGTGGGCGGTATTTTCCGTCGTTGCCATGCTGGTTCTTTCGCGTATCGATTATCATCACTTCGGCAAATGGGCGTTCCCCATTCTGATTGCGAGCGGGCTTTTACTGGTCCTCGTGCTGGCAATCGGGACGACGCTGAACGGCGGCAAGCGGTGGATCAACTTGGGTTTTACGAGTTTTCAGCCGTCCGAGGCGGCAAAGGTCGCCGTTGTGATTTTTTTCGCGTACAGTTTGTCGAAAAATCCAAATATATTGGGGAATTTCTGGACGGGGCTGGTGCCGTACCTTGCGGTACTTTGCGTGTTCGCGGGGCTTTTGATGTTAGAGCCGCACCTCAGCGGTACCATTGTCATCATGGGAATCGGCATAGCGGTGCTGTTTATCGGCGGCGCGAAACTCACACATCTGTTGGCAATGGCGGTTCCCGCCGTGGTAGCGGGCTGCGCTTTGATTTTGTCGGAGCCGTACCGCATGGAGCGCGTGACCGCGTTTATCGACCCGTTTAAGGACAAACAAGGCAGCGGTTGGCAGATTATGCAGTCGCTGTATGCCATAGGGAGCGGCGGAATGTTCGGCTTGGGCTTGGGCAGAAGCCGTCAGAAGTTTTTGTACTTGCCGGAGCCGCACAACGATTTTATTTTTTCGATCCTGTGTGAGGAACTCGGCTTTATCGGCGCGGCGATTACGCTGTTGCTGTTCGCCGCCTTGATTTGGCGGGGAATCCGCATCGCCATGAACGCGCCCGACATGTTTGGGAGCCTTATGGCGGCAGGCTTTACCGCGCTTATCGCGATTGAGGTGATTATCAATATCGCCGTTGTTACATCGTCTATGCCCGTCACCGGAATGCCGTTGCCGTTTTTCAGTTACGGCGGGACGGCGTTGCTTGCCGTTATGTGCTGTATGGGGATTATGCTGAATATTTCCCGCCACGCGAAGCAAAAGAGCGGGATGCCTTCCGGTTTGCGTTAACCGAAAATCATAGTGAAAGGACGGAGGAAGCATGAGGATACTGTTTGCGGGAGGAGGTACGGCGGGACATATCAATCCCGCCGTCGCCGTCGCGAAGTACATCAAGAAGCAACTTCCCGAAAGTGAGATTTTGTTTGTCGGCACAGAGCGCGGTTTGGAAAAGGAACTCGTGCCGAAAGAGGGCTTCGCGATCCGTTATATTGACGTGTTGGGCTTTAAGCGCGGAATCAGTCCGCAAAATCTGACCGCCGCGGCAAAGGTGCTTGGCGCATACGGACAGAGTGTTAAAATCCTGCGGGAGTTTCAGCCGGACGTGGTGATGGGTACAGGGGGGTATGTTTCCGGCCCTGTGTTGGCGGCGGCGGCGCGGGAAAAAATACCGACGCTCATTCACGAGCAAAACGTGTTCCCCGGGTTTACCAGCAAAATCCTAAGCGGTATGGTAGATGTGGTGTGTATCAGTTTCGCGCAGAGTAAGGGCAGTTTCAAAAACGCGAAAC
>JAIRSR010000143.1 GCA_031255355.1 Clostridiales bacterium | reverse complement strand
TGTTGTAAAATGGGACGACATAGAGCAGTTCCCGCCCGGTCAGGGCGTGTTGCCGCCCGAACGCGCACAGGCACTTTACCGGGAGCGGCTCGGCGTGTCGCCGCGTTATTGCGACGACGACGGCGGCAATCCGGTGCTGTTGTACGGCGCGAACGTCACGGAGCGCACCTACATCAACGCCTTTACCGGAGAGTTGACCCCGACAGGAATCAAAAACGGCGGCTTTGCGACGGACATATCCAACGCGGAAAAATACATGACGGTTACCGACCCGACGGCATCCGGCAGGGACGCGGAGGGTGCGCCGCCGTATGAGCGGCTTGCGGACGGAGTGCGGAGCAGGTTGGGAATCGGCGAGGCTTACGCGCTCGGCCCCGCGTTTTCCGGCGCGGGCTATCACAGTTTGACTTTTGTTTCACGGCGGGACGGCATCATCGAGGTGGTTTTGGACAGCGAAACGCGCGATGTACTGCGGTATTTCAAAAGTCACCCCGCCGACGTAACGGAACAGGTGAGCGAGGCGGCGGCATATGAAGCGGCAAGGGACTTCGCGCGGCGGGCGGCACCCGTGAAATACGCGTCCTGCGCAGGGGACGGCGGCACGTGGTACGACGCGGAAAGTTACACAATCACCTTTCCGCGCGTGGTCAACGGTATAGCGTATTTGGATAACGGCATTACCGTTGCGGGGAACGCCGCGTCGGGGGAAGTTTTGTCCTTTACGCTTCAGTGGACGCAATCGCTGTTCCCGTCTGCGGCAAACGCGGCGGGGGAGGAAGCCGCCTGCGATGAACTGTTCCGCCGGGTCGGGTTGGAATTGCAGTACGTCGCGGTGGCGAAGCGGGGCGTGACGCGTCCCCGAAGCGTCCGCGATATTGAATTGCGGCTGGTGTACCATTTTGTTCCCGGCAAGCCGCTGTTTGTCAACGCCGTTACGGGGCGGCTTTCTGACGCGCGGGGGAACGCCTACGCGGGGGATTTGCCGTCACGATACGCTGACGTTGCGGGGCATCCGTCCGAGGCGTACATCAACGCGCTTGCGCCGTGCGGGATTTTGAGCGCGGGGGAAAATTTCCACCCCGACGACGCGATTACCCAAGCGGAGTATTTGACATGGCTCTACAGGGCGGTGCGGCAGTACGACGTTACGGCGGACGAACTTTACAACGCCTTGATTTACGGCTTCCGCGTGATCCGTGAGGAGGAGCGGAACGACGACGCGCCGCTGGTGTTCCGTGACGCGGTGAAATATCTGATTCGGCTGCTCGGTTACACGGACGTAGCGGAGTTGGAGGACACCTACCAAACCGGATTTGTGGACGAGGCCGCCATAACGCCGGAGTATATCGGCTACGCGGCGATTGCCAAGGGGCTGCACATTGTCAAGGGCAACGCGTTCGCGCCGGAACGCCGGGTGACCCGGGCGACGGCGGCTGAAATTATTTACAATCTGCTGACGAATTAGCGGCGTGATTACAGCGCGGGAAGCGGGGAGGCAACGGAATGAGAACGAATCTGACATTACTTACGGATTTTTACGAGATTACTATGGCAAACGGCTATTTTGAGCGGGGCATCGGCGACAAGACCGCCTATTTCGATTTGTATTTCAGAAACATACCGGACGGCGGCGGCTACGCGATTATGGCGGGGGTGGAGCAGGTTACGCGGTATTTGCGGGATTTGCGGTTTACCAAGTCCGACATTGATTTTTTGCGGTCGAAAAACTGTTTTTCCGAGCGGTTTTTGCGGTATCTGGAAAATTTCAAGTTTGTCTGTGACGTGTGGGCAATCGCGGAGGGAACGCCGATTTTCCCCAACGAGCCGCTGTTGATTGTGCGCGGCCCCGTCATTCAGGCGCAGTTTATTGAAACTATGCTGTTGCTGACCATTAACCACCAGTCGCTGATTGCGACCAAGGCGAACAGAATCGTTCGCGCCGCGCAAGGGCGGGCGGTGATGGAGTTCGGCTCCCGCAGGGCGCAAGGCTATGACGGCGCGTTTTACGGTGCGCGGGCGGCGTATATCGGCGGGTGCGCGGGTACGTCGTGTACCGTTGCGGAAAAGGCGTTCGGAATCCCCGCGATCGGGACAATGGCGCATAGTTGGGTGCAACTGTTCCCCGACGAGTATTCCGCGTTCCGCGCCTATGCCTCGCTGTATCCCGATAACTGCACACTGCTCGCGGATACGTACAATGTGCTGAAAAGCGGCGTGCCTAACGCGATTCGGACGCACCATGACGTGTTGCTCCCTCTGGGCAAGCGTCTGAAAGGCATACGGATTGACAGCGGCGACATTACCTACCTTTCTAAGCGGGCGCGGCAAATGCTGGACGCGGCGGGGCTGGGCGATTGCGCCATTACCGCGTCTAACTCCCTCGACGAGTACATCATACGCGAAACGATTATGCAAGGGGCGCGGATTGACGCGTTCGGCGTGGGGGAACGTCTGATTACCTCGCGCAGTGAGCCTGTGTTCGGCGGGGTGTATAAATTGGCGGCGGTGGAAAACGACGGCGAAATCGTCCCTAAAATTAAACTCAGCGAAAATGTGTCGAAAATTACTACGCCCGGGTTCAAAAATCTGTTTCGGCTCTTTTCCGCCAAGGACGGAAGCGCGCTCGCGGACGTGATTACGCTTCATGATGAGAAATTCGACAGCGCGAAGCCGTATAGGATTTTCCATCCCGAATATACGTGGAACAAGAGCGTTCTGACGGACTTCACCGCCGTGCCGCTGCTGCGGCGGTTGTTCGACAAGGGACGGTGCGTGTACCGGCTGCCGACGGTGCAAGAGATTCAGCGGTATTGCAAGGAACAAATGGACTGCCTGTGGGACGAGGTGAAGCGGTTTGAAAATCCCCACGCTTATTATGTGGATTTGTCGAAAGACCTGTGGGAACTGAAGCAGAAACTGCTTGATAACTATACGTAAGATACAAACAAATAGGAGGAAAAATGTATGCAGGTTATATTTTTATTGATTCCGTTGGCGTTGCTGGTGTGGCAAAGGGGGAACCTCCTTTCGGCGGCGGCGCGGTTCGTCTACGCCCGAGGGAAGTCGGAGGGTTGGAAAACGCTGTTTGCGCTTGCCGCGAAAATCGGCGGCATGAACTTCAACAACAGAATGTTACACGCGTATTTACTGCTCAAAGACGGTGACGCGGACGAGGCAAACAAGAAATTCGCGCTACTTTCTATGGAGCGTCTGACCAAGGAACAGCGTTTGCGTCTGAAAGGTTCCTACGCGCTGGTGTATTGGAAGCGGGGGGAGGTCGATACGGCAATCGAGATGTTAGAGGAAGTGGTGGATGCCGCGCCGTCTACCACGACCTACGGAAGTTTGGGCTATATGTACGCCTACAACGGAAACCTTTCCCGCGCGTTGGAGTTTAACGAAAAGGCGTATGAGTACAACAGCACCAACGCCATTATCGTTGATAACCTCGCGTTTACCTACTATAAAACCGGGGAGTACACAAAAGCGAAAGAGTATTATGAAAAACTGTTGGAACTGAACCCTACCTTTCCCGAAGCGTATTACGGCTACGGACGGCTGTTGGTCGAGTTGGGCGAGCGGGAACAGGGGTTGGCAATGGTGCGCCGCGCCCTTTCCGCGAACTTTTCATTTTTGACGATGACAGGACGGCAGGAAATCAACGCCTATTTGGATAGTTTTTCAGAAGAGTTATAGGATATATTGCGCGGAAAAATTTCCGCGCAATATGACGTCACGCGGGAGGTTTCAGACAGGTTCTAAGAATGGTATTGTACGTAAGGCGCAAGCCTTTCAGTGGTTTTTTTGTAATTTATAATGAAGTAGAGCGGGACGGCATAACATGCCGCCAACTGCCCCGCGCCCACGGACAGCATATTGAAAATCGTTTTGCCGCCGTATTGCAGAGTAAGGTAATATCCCACAATCAGCGCGTTAAATAAAATCGGGGGAAGCGGTACCAGCCACGGATTTTTCCTTAATTTATAGGAAGCAAGCGCGGCGGCAAGCGTTGTAAGGCTGCCGAAAATGATGTCAATCAGGCTTCCCGTGTATATGTTGGCAATCAGACAGCCCACAAACAGCCCCGGCACCGCCGCGGGCGTTAGCGCAGCCAGAAAGGTCAACGCCTCGGCAAAGCGCACTTGCACGGTACCGTAGGACAGCGGGTACACCGCTACCGTCAGTGTGGCGTACACCGCCGCGATGATCGCCGCGTGTGCGATAAAACGTGTTTTTTTCATTGTTTTCATTGTTCCGTCCACTCCTTTTTATTTGCGGTCGTTTTTTTTATTTTACCGCGTTTTCAACCGTAAAAAACTCACAAATAACGCAAAATAAGCGGCAAAACACATCTATTATACAATACTTTTAGAAAAAAATCTACATTTTTGTGAAAATTTTTCTTGACAAGTTGTACCGGGGGTGATAAAATAATAATCTCATTATTCTGGGCATAGTGCGTTTTTGTGAGTAAAAATAATTAGAAATACGGCGGGTACG
>JAIRSR010000091.1 GCA_031255355.1 Clostridiales bacterium | reverse complement strand
CGGGTTGAGCGGGTTGTCTATGCCGACTTTGATGGACGTTTGCGAATTGCTTGAAGTCGAGGCGGATTATATCCTGTTTGGGAAAATCAGTAACGCGGAAAATCATCCGCTAAATTCTTTGCTGCAACAATTAACGCCGCAACAGAGGTTTTACGCCGAGGAAATTTTAAGCGCGTATGTCAAGGCGTGTTTGAATCAGTGATTGTTTGGTGAAAAATATAACAACTTGTAAATTTGTTCATAAATTATTTACAACCCTCTGTTTTCCCTTATATTTCGGGATAAGCAGAGGGTTGTTCCGGGAATATTACAGGAATATTACAAAAAATGGTTTGACTTTTCGACACAATACGTGTATACTATTTCCAACGGGTAAGGTACTGTTAGAAAAGTTAGGGAGTGGTTTGGTGGAATTACTAAAGAAAACGGCGAGGTTGACGCTTGCTGTTGCTGCGGTCGCTTTGTTGCTGGCGGTAGCGGTCAGCGCGGATTCGGGCTTAGTGCAGGCGAACGGCGGGCTTAATTTCAGGACGGGGCCGGGAATGAATCATGGCATATTATGCGTCATTCCGAACGGAACGGTAATTTCCGTAGACGGCGCGGAGGACGGTTGGATTAGAGCGGAATACAACGGAATGAGCGGCTTTGTCAGCGCACAGTATATCGCGATTCGGAAGGACTCAACAGACCGCTCCGGCGTACATATTGACAGAACGGCGAATCAATCCAAGGGCGAGGAAATTGTCGCGTTCGCGAAGCAGTACCTTGGTTACAGATACAAGTGGGGCGGCAGTTCACCCGCTACCGGATTTGACTGCTCCGGCTTTACTTCCTATGTGTACAGCCAATTCGGGTACGGCTTGAACCGTACCGCCGCCGGGCAAACGTCCAACGGCGTTGCGGTGTCAAGGGACGAGTTGATTCCCGGCGATTTGGTCATGTTCTCGAACAGCAGCGGTTCCTATGGTCACGTGGGGATTTACGTCGGGGACGGCAATTTTATCCATTCGGTGCAGACCGGAACGCCTGTTAGTATATCGTCGCTGACTACGGGAAGTTACTCCAGACGGCTTACGGCGGCACGGCGGATCGTGCAGTAAGACTTCGTGAATACATAAACACAATAGACCTGTTCGCTAACGTAGGGTGAGCGGACAGGTCTATTGTGTTAAATATATTTTTTCATATGCGCCAACGCGGATTTCTCTAACCGTGAAACCTGCGCCTGTGAAATGCCGATTTCGTCCGCGACTTCCATTTGCGTCTTTCCCTCAAAAAAGCGCAGGCTTAAAATGTGCTTTTCCCGCCCTCCGAGGCGTTTCATCGCCTCTTTTAGGGAAATTTCCTCCAGCCAATTATCGTCGTGGCTTTTTTCGTCTTTCAGTTGATCCATGACGTAAAGCGCGTCCCCGCCGTCGTGGTACACCGGCTCGTACAGGGAAATCGGGTCTTGGATCGCGTCGAGGGCGAGGACAATATCCTCTTTCGCCATATCCAGTTCCTTGGCGATTTCCGCTATGGTCGGCTCTTTCGCGTCGCGGGTCGTCAGACGCTCCTTGACCGCGAGCGCCTTGTACGCCGTATCCCGCAACGAACGGCTGACGCGGATAGAGTTGTTATCGCGCAAATACCGCCGTATTTCACCGATAATCATCGGCACCGCGTAGGTGGAAAATTTGACATTTTGCGTCACGTCAAAATTATCAATCGCCTTAATCAGACCGATACAGCCAATTTGGAACAAATCGTCCACGTATTCCCCGCGGTTATTGAACCGCTGAATCACGCTTAGCACCAGACGCAAATTCCCCTTGATGTAATCCTCTCGCGCCTGTTTGTCCCCGGCTTGAATACGCTTGAACAGCGCGTCCTTTTCCGCGTTGGAAAGAATCGGGAGTTTCGCGGTATTCACGCCGCAAATTTCAACCTTGTTTATCATAGCACACCTCCGAAGGGAATCGCGGCGGAAAGCGTCGCCCGCTTTCACCGTATACTAATCGACGGCTTTGATGAAAATTAGTATTTATACCTATTATTTCCCTTGGAGGTGTTTTTATACGAATCCCGGGCGAAGCGGAAAATATTTTTGTGTATGACTTACAGAGCGGGAGGCTTTAGACAGGCTCTCAGGCTCTCAGACAGGCTCTCATCTAATTTAGCATCTTGGCGATTTCCTTTTTCAAGCGGCTGATGATACGTTTTTCCAACCGCGATATGTAGGATTGCGAAATGCCGAGCAAATCCGCGACTTCCTTTTGCGTCCGCTCGTCCTCCTCGCCCAGCCCGAAGCGCAACTGCATAATGCGCGTTTCCCGCGCCGACAGTTTCCCCATAGCGACGAGTAAAAGTTCCTTGTCCACTTCCTCCTCTATGTTGCGGTGTACCACGTCATTTTCCGTCCCCAAAATGTCCGAGAGCAAAAGTTCGTTGCCGTCCCAATCGGTATTGAGCGGTTCGTCAATCGAAATATCGTTCCGCGACGGATTGTTTTTGCGGATATACATCAAAATTTCATTCTCAATACAGCGCGACGCGTAGGTGGCGAGTTTGATGTTTTTTTCGGGGTTAAAGGTGTTGACCGCCTTAATCAAGCCGATTGTGCCTATGGAAATTAAATCCTCGATACCGATACAGGTGTTCTCAAATTTCCGCGCGATATAGACGACCAGCCGCAAATTCCGCTCGATTAGAATTTTCCGCACCCCGCCGCCGTCGCCGTCCAGACGGGTGAGCAGGTCGCGCTCCTCCTCTGCGGACAAAGGAGGAGGAAGCGAGGCGCTCCCCCCGATATAATGCAGTTCCTCCCGCAGCGGGGATAGAATTTTTTCCCAAACCCATAACAGAATGTTCATACTACGCCTCCTAAGCGTCTGCCGCAACCCGCGTTTTCAGTGGGTTTTGCGTCAAATATACTGAATTTTATTTTTAGACAGGTTCTAAGATAATGGGGTTTGCAAGTGCCGCGTAAGCGTCGTCCCGCGAAAGGCTATCCTCACACAGCCCGACGACAATATCGGCGATCACCAATTCGCCCACCGTCACGCGATCCGGCTTAAACCCTATGATAACGCCGTTTTTCTTGCCGACCGCGCTGTAGGGAATCAGACGGAGCCGCCGCTGAAACTCACGCGGCATACCGTCCGCGCCGCCGCGCTTGACCAATTCGGACAGTCCCGGCGGCAGTATATTTGCCAAACGCGCGTATTCCACCACCATGACGGGGCTATCCGAAAACGGGTCGCGCAGCGCGTTGCCCGTATCCAAAAAGCAACGCACAGCGGCGGTTTTGCCGCTTACCGTAATGGCGGCGCGTGTAATGCTTTGTTCCTTGACCGCCAAACGCCCGCGATAGACGGAGAGCAGCGTTACACCGGCGTATGCCGCCACGGTGGACAGCGCGAGTATTTTTAGCGGCGGGTACGGAAAACGCGCGGTATCCGTCAGATCGAGCAGCGCGTATGCCGCCCCGCCGAACGCGAAACTGACGGTGTAAAAAACCGCTACCGTCCTAAGATACAGGCGGAATTTGCGCACGCCGTAGGTCATCGCCGTAATCGCGAGCGAAACGGCGATTTTTGCCGCAAACGAATACACCATCCAATGGTGCGGCAAAAACAGAAACACCGCGTAAACCGCGCCCGCCGCGCTGCCAAGCAGTAACCGCGCGGGGGAGGCCTTCGCGCGTACCACGCGTTTTGTCACGGCAAGCAATATGTAATTGATGACCATGTTCAGCAAAAACAGTTCGTCAACATAAATCGTCCTCACCCGCCGCCCCCCTCCCGCCGTACATATTTATTATACAATGCCGATCTCTAAAAATTTGTCGTAATATGAATGTTAGAAAAAATTCATATTTTTTTCGGTTAGACTATTTCTTTTTCGCGCCGTATCTGATACAATAGACTTGTCCGTGTACCTTTCGGCGGCGGACAGATTACGGAAAAGAGGGCTGTAAATGAAAAAATTTATTGGCTACATAGCCGGCGTAGTGACCGGGATGCTTCTCGTATCGGTACCGATTTTCGCCGACGGCTATTCCAAGGCGCTGGACGCGCTCGTCAACTACACGACGGTTAAAATCAACGGCGTCGCGGTGGAAAGTGACAACTTCGTCGTTGACGGAAAAACCTATGTTTGGATTCGTGACGTTGCGGGAATGTTCGGCAAGCAGGTGATTTGGGAGGAAAAGAACAACACCGTAAACCTCGCGGACGCGGACGCGTATATTGCCGCAGAGGAGGACAGCGAAGTGGTTGCTTCGGCGGGAGATACGCAAATCACGCGCGGGCAGTTGGTGAGCGCGTCCCTGATGAATCCCGACGGCGCGACCAACGGCGAAAGGCTTCAAAACGCGCTGGACAGGGAAATTGAAGCCGCCGTCACGCTTCGTGAAGCGGCGAAAAACGGCTTTACCGCAGATGACGAAACCGTCGCCGCCGTACAGGAGTATCTGAAAGAGTTTCGCGGATACTATCGGGAAAACGTCGCGCAGATGCTTGCCGGGTACCGTCTGGACGAGGCGGCGTTCATCGCTTATCTGGAAAAGACGCTGATTTTGGATAACTTCCGCAAATATTTGATGGAAAACACCGAGTTCCCCGAGGACGCGTTACGCGCCAAGTACGCCGAGATGATTGACGACTTCCAAACCGCCGTGGTCAAGCATATTCTGATTCAGACGGAGGGCAGGACGGACGACGAGGCGAAAGCGGAAATCCAAAAAATCGCAGGGGAACTGAAAACGGCGGCGCAATTCGACGCGCTTATGGCGCAGTATTCGGAGGATTCCGCGACAAAGGACAACACAGAGGGCTTCGAGGTGAAAAAGGGCACTATGGTTGCCGAGTTTGAAGCCGCGTCTTTCGGGCAAGAGGTTGGTGTGATTGGCGAACCGGTCAAAACGGCATACGGCTATCATATCGTTCTGGTAACGGAGCGTGCGCCGGAAGCGTTTGAGACGGTGCGCAACGTTTGCGGTCAAGCGTTGTTCGCGGATTGGTACGAGGCGCAGGTGCAGGCGTGGAAAGCGGAAACACCGATTGAGATTAACACGGACCTTGTGGAACGTTTGTCCGCTGAATAAGCGTTTGATGTGTTGAAATTAAGTTTTATAGGTTGCAAAAAACCTCAACGGAAGATTTTCCGCTGAGGTTTTTTATCTGTTGAGGATACGCCTAATCCCCTAATCCTTGCCCATGCCGTACAAAACGCCGACCAACGCCAAAAGCGCACCGCTGACAATCATAAGCGTTTCCACACTCACCACGTCCGCAAGCGGCCCGAACAGCAAAATCGCGACGGGCATCGCGCTTGCCGTCACAAGTTGTACGATAGAAAACACTCTGCCCAGCATTTCCGGTTCGGTAATTTCTTGAATATGCACCGTTTGCGCCGTGGAAATCGGCGGCATAAAGAAGCCGGAAATCCCCATGACAATCAGATAAAATATAAAGTTCCACGCCACGCCCAGCAAGCCGAACAGGATACCGAACACCACAAGACATAGGGAAATCGTCCGCGTCTTGTCCTTGAACCGCCCTTTGAGCGACACGAAAATCCCGCCCAAAACCCCGCCCGCCGTCCACGACATTTCGTTGACGGTCAACCGCCAAACCTCACTGCCGAAACTGCGCTTTACCAACAGCGGCGAAAGTGTGGCGGCGGGCGTAATCAAGAAAAACGAGAACAACAAGCAAACCAAAAGCCGCCGCAGCCTCGGGTGAGTGAACGCGTAACGCAAGCCGTCTTTCAAATCCGCCCATACCGATTCCGACTCCCTTTGCGGCACGTCCTCCACATGAATACGGCTCATGACGGCAATCGCCAACGCCGCCGTGGTTACGTCCACGAAAAACGCCGCGACAATCCCGACCCAGCCCAAAATCAACCCGCCGAACGCGGGCGCAAGCATCAACAGCACCGAATTTAAGGTTTGATTCACGCCCTGTACCTTGGTGAGGCTCTCTTGCGGCACAAGTTGCGGATAAATCGCGCCGACCGCAGGCGTTTGAATCCCCGCGCCGACGGAACGCACCGCCAGCGCGATTAGCAGCAGTTCCAGACGGTCAAAGCCCGTCAGAAAGGCAATCGCGAGGGCAAGCGTGGCAAGGGCGATCGCGCCGTCCGCCAGCATAATCAGATGTTTGCGGTTGTGACGGTCTGCCCATACGCCGCCCATGAGCGAAATAAATACTTGCGGCAGCATGGCGCATAGCGTGGCGAGCATCATCCACGTGCCGGAGGACGTGGTGAGCGTGATGTGCCAGATGATGGCGAAGCCCACCAGCGCGGAGCCGAACAGCGATATGTTTTGGCTGACGAGGAATAAAACGATTCGCTTCCCCCAGCCGTCTGTGTGATTCGTTGGTGTAGTCATAAAAATCTCCCTTTCTTGTACGGCGGCTTCCCCCGCGCGGCAAAACTAACAGCGATGATTCGCCATAAGGCCTACCGACGCGGTGAAAAATCCGCGCAATGCCGTCTGTGATGAAACGTTAAACAGAACCTACCGCCGCCGCGCTTGTCATACGCCGCCGCGATATGGTTTTAGAACAGGTCTAATATGAATTTGAAATTATCCCGGGAGAAAGACGCAAAAAAACAGCGGGCGGTAAACGCCGGCTGCCGCTTTCACTTAAATTTGTCCAAACACAAAAAAAGTCAGCGGTATCCGCGCACCCTCTCCAATATGGCGGCAGTTGAAACCTCCGCGCGCTTGCATCTTGAAACACGCGCAGTAGCAACGGCCCGAATCGCCGTCTTGCCGCCGTGAAAAACACGCATACCACAAACCTCCCTTTTCCCTCTCGATGATTTGAAACTTGCCTGTTTCATCATTATACTATACCGCCGCGCAAAAAGCAATACATTTTTGCGGAAAAATCCCGTAAGGAAAGTTCGGTAAATTAAAACGTCAAATTCCGGTTTGAATTTTGCCGAAGATTAAAATCCATTATTGATCCTTTGCGGTAATAATCATATCATATAACTATGCTGTTTCGGAA
This sequence comes from Clostridiales bacterium, assembly GCA_031255355.1. Taxonomy (GTDB): domain Bacteria; phylum Bacillota; class Clostridia; order Monoglobales; family Firm-18; genus JAIRSR01. Next base: position 171 of record JAIRSR010000091.1, on the reverse strand, counting down.
TCGCAAGCGACGTTCCCGGCGGGCATTGGGCAACAGGCGACGTCGCGGCGGCATTATTTTAGCGTTACCGGGCACAACAGAAGCGTCGGAACAATTGATTCCGACGCTTTTGTTATCTATTGTCTGCCCCGCCGTTCGGTTCGTCAGACTTGTCTTAAGGCGATTCCCCCT
>JAIRSR010000084.1 GCA_031255355.1 Clostridiales bacterium | reverse complement strand
TCGCGGGAATCGAGAGCGTAATCCCTGCCGACGAGGTAATCTCCGCAATGGGGCAGGTGGGCAAACAAATCCCGCCCGAGTTGCGCGAAACCGCAAAGGGCGGGCTGGCGGCGACAAATACGGCGAAAAAATTGGGGGACTTGCTATGAAAATCGGTATCATCGGCAGTGAGAGCAGTCACGCCGAAGCCTTTGGCGGTATTTTGCGCGGTATGGGACATGATGCGGTGATTGACGATTCGCTCACGCCGACGTCTTTGGCGGCGTTTGACGGCGTTATGCTGACCGCGCGGCGCGGGAACTTACGTGAACGGCAAGCCGTGCCGTGGATTGAGGCGGGTGTGCCGCTGTGGATCGATAAGCCGTTCGCGCGTGACGTTGCGCAAGCGGAGGCAATCCTCCGCGCCGCGAAAACGCGCGGAGTATGCGTCACGGGCGGTTCTGCCTGCAAATTCGCGCCGGGGGTTTTGTCGTGCGCGGACCGGGTGAAAAACGGCGCGTTCGGAAACGTCCGCTCGGCAATGCTGAACTTCCCGATCGCGCTGGACAGTCCGTATGACGGCATACATTTTTACGCGCACCACTTAGCGGAACTGACGTTGACGGCGCTCGGGTATGAGATGCGTGCCGTCCGCGCGTTTGAGAAAAACGGCGGCTTGGTCTGCCTGGCGCGGTATGACCATTTTGACGCTGTCATGAACTTCCAACCCGATGCGCGGGATAGTTACATCACCGTTTTGGGGACTCGTGCGCAGACAGCGGAAAAACTTGATTTATCAAGCATTTACGCCGACGGCGTTCGCGCGTTTACCGATATGATTGAAAACGCGGAGGAACCTATACCGCATCATCAACTGATGTTCCCCGTCACGGTTGTGAACGCAATCGCGCGGTCGTACCAACAAAATATAGAGGTGGATTTGTGAGGTGAATTTAAGGTGAATCTATTGAAACCACAAGCGGCTGCAAGGGCGAAATCGGTATTTGAAACTGAAGCCAAGGCGATTCTGGACACGGGCAAGCATATGGATTGGACGGCGTTCGCAAAGGCGGCTCGATTGCTTGCAACAGCGGAGCGGATCGCGGTGAGCGGCTGCGGACATTCGGGGATTGCGTGCGCCCACTTCGCCCATTCTTTATGTTGCGTGGAGCGTCCCGCGCGGTTTTTGCCGCCGTCAGAGGCGGTACACGGCGGGACGGGGTTTTTGCAGGCGGGCGACGTTTTGGTCGCGGCGTCTCGCGGGGGGAAAACGGCGGAATTGCTGCCCATAATGGAAATCGCGCGGCGCAAGGGGGCGCGGGTCATCACAATCACCGAAAATTCCGCTTCCCCTATGGCGCGGCTGAGCGAGGTGGTGCTTCCGTTGGTGGTACACCGCGAGGCAGACCGCTACAATATGCAAGGAACAAGCAGTTTTTCCGCGCTTTCGGCGGTGTTCGACGCGCTGCAAACGGCGGTCATGGAGGAAACGGGATACCAACGGGAACAGTTCGCTGTGACGCACCCGGGCGGCGCGGTAGGGGAAAAATTCAAGGGGGAAAACAATGGATAAGAACTTCAAAATCAAAGCGCCGTTTTTTGAAATCGGGCCAAAGGCGTATTTGTACGGCGAGGAACTGCTGAAACTCGCGAAAGTGATAGACAAAACGGCAATGAAGTACGATGCGGACATTATCGTCACACCGCAGTATACCGATATTTCTCTGTTGGCGAACAACACAGAGCGGATATTCGTGTTCGCACAGCATATGGATTACCTCCCGATAGGGCGCGGGCTTGGTTCGGTGCTGCCCGAGGCGGTAAAGGCGGCGGGCGCGGCGGGGGTAATGCTGAACCACGCCGAGAAAAAACTAACGCTTAACGCCATCGAAAAAACTATTGCCCGCGCGGATGAGGTTGGGTTAGCGACGATTGTTTGTGCGGATACGCCGGAGGAATTGACCGCGATTGCGCGTCTTTCGCCGAACCTTTTGGTTGCCGAGCCGACCGAACTGATTGGTACAGGGCAAACCAGTGACGCGAATTATGTGAAACAGACCATCGCGGCGGTGAACGCCGTGAATCCCGACATTATGGTACTGCAAGGCGCGGGGATCTCCAACGGCAAGGATGTGTATGACACCATTTTGTTGGGGGCGCAAGCGACCGGCTCTACCAGCGGGATCATCAAAGCCGCCGACCCCGCCGCGATGGTGGAAGAGATGATTTATTCCTTGCGCAAGGCGTGGGATGAATTACATCAATAAATACATAAAAAGGAGAGGTAAAACATGGAATTTAAGGTGTTTCAAAAGGAATTGGAATTGCAGTCGCGCGGGTGGATCCCCACATTTCACGACGTTTCTAAGGAAGTGATAGAAATCGTCGCGGCAAGCGGCGTGAAAAACGGCACGGTAACAATCGCGTCGCACCACACGACCTGCTCTGTGATGATTCAGGAGTGTTCGCACGATATTGACAGTTTCGATTTGGAATTTTTACAGCATGATTTATTGGACATTATGCGCAAAATGATTCCCGACTTCGCGGAGGAACACCAATACCGCCACCCCGGTCCGATACACGCGCAATTCGGGCGGTTCGTGAACGAACCGGGCGATTTCACCAGCATGAACACCGACGGACATTTGCGCAGCGCGTTTTTTGGGCGCAGTGAAACGATGACAATCAAAGACGGCGTTTTGGACGGCGGCGAGTTCGCGCATATTTACTTTGTCGATTGGGACCACGTCCGCGCACGGCATAGGCAACTGAATGTAACGGTTATGGGGACGGCGGAGGAAGTGGGCGGCCGCAAGTGGAACGGCGGGGAAGTCGTCGATACCCTACGCAAATACACAAATGAGGAAAAAGCGGACGACGTACATTACACGTTGCAGCAAAAGCGGTAATGAACTACATAGGGGTGGATTTAGGCACGACAAATTGCAAGGCGTGCTTGTATGACGAAAACGGAACAGTATTGGCGAAAAGCGCGTCCCCGCAGCGGTTGATTACCGAAAACGGCAGCGCGGAGCAGGACGCGAACGGTTGGTTTGAGGGCGTGAAGCGGTGTATTAAGGCGCTTGCCGCCAAAAATGTCGCGGCGATCGGCATCAGTACGCAAGGGATTTCCTTTGTTCCGGTGGACAGGGACGGCAACCCGCTTTGCAATGCCGTCACATGGCTGGATACGCGGGCGCACGCTGAAACGGAGCGTTTGCGGGAAGTGTTCGGCGAAAAGGTGATTTATGAAAAAACAGGCAAGCCGCTGAACGCGGCGTACACCTTGCCGAAATTGCTGTGGTTGCAAGCGCACCGCCCCGACCTGTACCGACGGGCGGATCAGTTCCTGTTGCCGCTCGATTATTTGAACCTCAAACTGACGGGACGCGCGGTTACAGACCGTTCTATGGCAAGCGGGACGATGCTGTATCATTTGGCGGCGCGTGATTGGGACGCGGATTTGACAGAATTTTCCGGCATAGCGCGGGAACAATTGCCCGAAATCGGCACGGCGGGAACGCGCGTCGGCACGTTGTTGCCGAACGCCGCGCGGGAGTTGGACTTGCCCGAAACGGTCACGGTGATTTTGGGCGGGCAGGACCAAAAACTTGCCGCTTTGGGCGCGGGAATCGCCGAGGGGGTCTGCACCGTGTCGCTGGGGACAGCGACGGCGGTTAGCAAACTCAATCCGCCGCACGGCTCCGGCTGTCCGCTGTTCGACTTCGACGACGGACGCGTCTTTGCCGAAGCGAGTATCCCCACCACCGGCGCGGCGATTGCGTGGCTTTCCGGCGTGTTGCGCGTCGGGTACGGTGAAATGGACGCGCTGGCGGCAAAGTCGCCGAGCGGCGCGAACGGCGTTCGGTTCGGCGTCGATTTCACCGTTGGCGGCGGCGTGAGCGGACTGACCCTCAACACGTCAAGCGGCGATCTTGTCCGCGCGTTGTATGAGGGAATCGCCCGCGAAATCAAGGATAAAATCGCGCAAATGGGCGGTGCGGAAAGATTGCGCGTGTTCGGCGGCGGCGCGAACAGCGCGGTACTGCTGCGCGTAATCAGTGAGGTTACTCAAATCGACCTCCGCGCGGCGCGAACCGCCGAAACAGCGGCGCTTGGCGCGGCAATATTGGCAAAGAAAGGGGCGGGCATATGCTGAAAGCGGGAGTTTCCATAGTCGATATTTCACCAAAAAAAGGGGTCGGGCTTGCGGGTTACCCGCACTGCCCAAGGCCGAACAAAGGCGTACACGATCCCTTATACGCTTGTTGTCTGTATTTGAACGACGGCGAACATGACGCGGTTATCGTCACTTTGGATTTGCTGTTTTTCGGAAAAAAGTATGTACGGCGGCTGCGGGAAAAGTTCCGCAAAAATATATTGTTCACCTGTTCGCATACGCACTCCGGCCCGTGGGCGGCGCAGGTTCTCGCTTCGGAACTATCGGAGGGAATTGCGTGTGACGAGGGATACATACAAGAATTGCTTCGCAAATTGGAACGCGGAATCAAAAAGGCGTTAGCAAACACGTTTCACGCCGCAATTGGTACCCGCGCAGGCAATTGCGGCGCGGAACAAGGCGTTGGCGGCAACCGGCGGGTACAAGGCGGGCTGTGCGACCCGTCAGTCAACGTGCTGGCGGTGCGGGACGAAACAAACGAAATTCGCGCCGTTTTGGTAAACTACGCGCTGCACCCGACTTTTTTACACGCCGAAAATACTATGGTTTCCGCTGATTATCCCGCGTATATACGGCGGTTTTTGTCCTTTGCGCAGCCCAAAGCCGTCACGCTGTTCGCCCAAGGCGCGTCAGGCGACCAAAGTTCGCGCTACCACCGTACCGGGCAGGAGTTTGACGAAGCGGCGCGGGTGGGGACGACGATAGGCATTGCGGCGAATCGGTGTTTGGAAAAGATGGAATTTTCAGAGGATGTATCCCTTTCCATACAGGCGAAAGAAATCGAATTACCCTTGCGCGAATATCCCTCCATTGCGTCGGCGGAGGAACGCGTAAAAGAGTTAAGGCGAAAATATCATCTTTCAAAAACAGGCGATTATATCGAAACGCGCAACGCGGAACTTGCCCTGTTCGGCGCGGAAAATATTTTAAGTTATTCCAAGCTGGCACAGGCAGGCTATACCAGCGAGGAATTACCTTGCGAAATTCAGATGATCGCAATCGGCGATACCGCGATCGTAGGCGTACAGGGGGAACTGTTTGCGGAATACGGTTTGGCAATCAAAAACGCGTCCCCTTACGGCAAAACCTTTGTATTCACGGTCACAAACGGCGCGTTGCCGGGATATGTGTATACCCCGGAAGCGGCAAAGCAAGGCGGCTATGAGGCAGGCACGTCCATGCTTACCGAAAACGCGGGCAGTAAAATAATACAAGCGGTAAAGGAGATGTTTTAATGTTTCAGTTTCACCCGGCGGCTTTTGTTCCGTACAAAAACCAAGAAATCCTCGAGAAAGTGAGGAAGGTCAAGCGGGAGGATATGGAAAAGCACCCAAACCCTAACTTCAAAATAAGGGTGGTTGACGACGCGGCGGGCATATGGATTGCGGATATGGCGGCGCGGATTCAGCGCAGTGACCTTTTAGACGAAAAAGTGGTGATGCTTCTGCCGAATCCGTGTCCTACGGCATACGCGGCGGTTGCGGAAACCATCAACCGCTTTGGCGTGAACTGCCGCAACGTGTACACCTTTTCGCTGGACGAATGGGCGGATGAAAACGGAAACGTCGCGCCCGTAACCTATCGGGCGGGCTTTGCGTATTCGTTTATGAAATATTTTTACGGCAAAATCAACCCCGATTTGCGTATGCCCGAGAGTAATATACGCTATCCTACAACGGGAAATATCAAGGATTATTCCAAACTCATCACCGAAACGGGGGACGGCGGCGCGGACGTCTGTTACACCGGCCCCGGCTGGGCGGGGCATATCGCGTTTATCGACCCCGATACGCCCGAATTCGCCTGTGATACCGTGGAGGAATTTATCAATATGGACGCAAGGATTGTAACCTTAAACCCTATGACAATCATGCAAAATTCACTCCACGGCGTGTTCGGGCAAAGCGGCGACGTCGCGAACGTGCCGCCAAAAGCGGCGACCATCGGGCCCGCCGATGTGAAACGTGCCAAAAACAGGTTTGAAATGCACGCGCTTACTACAAGCGGCGGCTTTTCCTCGTGGCAGCGCATGATTTCCAGACTGACCCTTTACGGCGAGGTAACACCGCGGGTTCCCTCCTCGATTTTACAGCTTTGGAACACGGAGGTTTATGTCAGCGAGGAAATCGCAAAGCCGATTGCGTTTATGGAAACGGCGGGATATTGATGGGCGGGGAATACGCGCTTTTGGGACGGGTGGTTTTAAGGGATAGAATCATAGAGGACGGCGCGGTTGTGATCCAAGGCGATACCATTTTAAGCGTCGGCGGCCGCCGTGAACTTTCGTTGCCCGAGGCGGTCACGGATACGAAAGGCAAACTGATTGCGCCGGGCTTTGTGGATATTCATTGCCACGCGGGAGGGGAGTATTGGGCGTATGAAAATCCTTCAAAAATGGCGGCGTATCACCTGCGCTGCGGTACGACAGGGCTTTTATGCACCTTGTACCGCGATTTGGGGCATCAACAAACCCTGCAAGCGATAGAGAAAATACAAACGGCAATGGTAAATCAAAGGAATATCCTGGGTGTGCATATGGAGGGGCCGTACCTCAACCCTAAATACGGCGCGGGCGCGGGAATCGCGCGTGTTCCGAACAGAGCGGAATACACGGAATATATCAAAAGCGGAATTATTAGGCAATGGACGTTCGCGCCGGAACTCGACGGCACCGACGCGTTTTTAGCGGATATTAAAACGGCGGGAATCGTCCCCGCGATCGGGCATTCCGAAGCGTCGCCGGAGCGTGTTTATGCGGTGTGTGATCGCGGCGTTAAAATCGTCACGCACCTTGCCAACGCCACAGGGAGCAGTATCGTCCCCACCCGCTACAGCGGCACGATAGAAACCTCTTTCGACCATGCCGCCTTGCTGCGCGACGACCTGTTTTATGAGGTCATTTGCGACGAACGCGGCGTTCACGTGCGCCGCGACCTCATAAAACTCATCATCAAAACCGCCGGAGTTGACAGAATCGTCGGCATCACCGACGCGTGTACAGGGTCGGCAGACGGCAACGATGTCAATTTCCTAAACGGCGAGATTATGGGCAGCAAACTCACCATGCAAAAAGTTGCGCGGAATTTTCTGAAATTGGGGCTTGGTATATGTGACATTTTCAAAATCACTTCATTTAACCCCGCTTGCGCGATTGGCGTTGACGGATTGACGGGAAGTTTGGACAATGGTAAACTTGCGAATTTGATCGTAACGGACGATAGATTTCATGCGGTTCACGTGATTCCGTCAAGGGAACTCATATTGCCTTGACGGAATGGCTTTTCGCGCGGTCTGCGGTACACAAGATCTCCATCGTTCCGTTGCGGCGGGCGACGGCTCAAATATCAAGGATATTATTATACCGCAGCGGCAAGCCTTCTTTATAGATATGGGAGGTATCGGACAGGCACAGGCATTTCGGGGTTGTCGCGCCGTCCGCGTTATTTTCAAACTCAAACAGGGAGATGCTCGAATGGGAAACATCGAAACTTGACCAAAACAGGTGCGGCGGGATTTGCAGGAGGTGCGACATCCACGTCACGCCGAAGCCCTGATGACAGAACACAGCCACTCTGTCGGTATTTTTTTTAACAATTTGATAGATACTGCCCTGCCGCCGATAGCCTAATTTCAGCAAAAAGCCGTCCGAATCCGCCGCGAGTTCGTCATAGCCTTTTTTGAGGTTCAGCCCCGCGAACACCTCCGCTTCGTGCCATTGCCGCCCTAAATCAATCGTTTGATCGTTTTTCAAGAGGGTGGTCTGTTGGTGAAACACCCATTTTGCCGAACCGTCCCCACACTTGATACTGAATTTTTCCCACGCTTTGGATTCGCTCGTCCACGGTTCTATGACGCAATCCAGCCCGAGCAGTTCACAGGTGGGCTTGGCGGTCAGTTTCGCCCGCCCGAGCGGGGAGCAATACACCTTGTCAATGCCGTGCAGCGCAAGACGCTTCGCCAAAGCGTCCGCTTGCAGTTTCCCTTTCGGGGTGAGGGAATCGTTCTCGTAATCCGGGTCGCCGTGCCTGATAATATACAATAACATGTTTACCGCCTCCGTTTTTTCTACAGTTCTAATACAACACCACGCGGTCCTGCCCCGCGCCGAATCGCACAAGGCGCAGTTCGCGTTTTTTGGGATGCAGCACCACGCCGTCCCACAAGTCTTGGTTCACGGTGTGAAGCGCACGGCTTTCAGGGAAAGTTCCGTGCTTCATCGTCCACAATTGCGGGATATAGGGCGCTTGCGACGCGGTGGTGATAAAGGGAATCCCCTCGATTGTTACGGACGCGTCGGCATGGGAATCCCCCGCCAGCCACGCCGCCACATTGATATTTTTACTCTGCCGCGCCGCGTTCAGCGCGTTTGTCAACCGCGCTCCGTTGCGTTCGGACATACGGCTCTTAAACTCGTTAGAGCCAAGTTCGGACAGCGGCGCGATGTGGGAACATACCAAAAGGGTACAGCCCTCCGCCGCGTCCAAAGCCGTTGTTTCAAACCAAGCCGCCTGCGCGTCGTCGAAGCCGGAGTATTTTTTGTAGTCCCTGTTGGCTTCGTCATACGCGTAATAGCAGGAGCAAAGGCAAATCAGGCGGACGTTTTCGCGGTGAAAATCTATGTAAAAATAGGGCTTTTCCCCGGGACGGTTCACGCCGCCATAACCGTCTATGAAATCCGTCTGCCGCCGCCAGACGGAATCAAAAATCACATTATCCACCGTCTGCCCCTTGAACGTTTCGTCGCGGTAACCGTCGTGGTTGCCTTGCAGGGCAATCAGCCGCCCGGACGCGACCGCGTTTTGATACCGCCGCGTTTCCCGCTCCAACAAAAAAAGGCTTGCCTTTTTCGGGATTCCGCCCGTCAGAAAATCCCCCATGTGCAGGAGGAACTGAAAGTGCACCTTTTCGTCCACACACTTGATGTTCCTGCAAGTTTCCTCTGACGTGTCGCTCAAATGCGTATCGGTGACGAGCGCGAACACAAGAGAATCATCGTCACGGCAGGCGCAAATCGCTTGCGCGGTGCTTTCCGCTTCTTCCTGAAAACACGGTAATGTCATTTTATTTTCCTCCTTAAAATATAGACTTTTCAACGCTAAACAATCGGTTGCGTAATGGTGATCGTCGTCCACTCTCCGTCGGAATCTATCCGGCAGCCGAACTTTTCACCGTACAACAGGCGAATCCTGCGGTTCACGTTGTAAAGCCCGATTTGCTCATTTTGCGGCAGGTCGTCGAATTGCAGCCGGTTGCGAATTTCCCGCAAGTCCCCCGGGCTGATTCCCGCGCCGTTGTTGCGCACGGAAAACACCAACGCGCCGCCGCACAGACTTACGCGGATTTTTAAGATTCCGCGCGATTCCTCCGACATGCGGATTCCGTGAATAAAGGCGTTTTCCACAATCGGCTGTAAAATCAACTTGATTGTTTTTTTCTCTAACGCGCCGTCGTCCACCTCCCAAATGACCTCAAAATTATTGGAGTGTTTGAGGTACTCGATTTCGAGATATTTCTTGATGTTTTCCAACTCACTCTCGACGTTCGTGATGATGTTTTTGGTATCCAAAGCGGTGTGCAAAAATGAGGACAGCAGTTTCAGAACCTTTTCCGCGTCATTTTCCTTTTGCACCGTTTCCATGACGATGACGCTGGCGAGGTTGAGCGTGTTGAACAGAAAATGCGGATTGATTTGCAATTGCAGCGTCGCGGATTGGGCTGCCTTTAGTTTCGCGACCTTGTCCATCAACTCATTTTCGACCGCTTGGCGCGATTTGAGGATGCCGAGAATATTTTTGCTGATAAAACTGATTTCGTCCGCGCCGTCGTCGGTACTGCCGTTCGCCGTCTGGATATCCGCGACGATCGTAATAATCGAGTTGTAAAATTGCCAAGACGCGTAAAAAGAAATGAGGAGCGGCACCACAAGGGAAAGGCTAATCAACAGCGTCAACATAGCGAAAATCCCGCGCGGCGCCGCCCCGCCCGAGATGATTTGACTCCGCATGGTGAAAACCAAGCCGTTGACAAGGACGTCGCGGTGGAAAAACAGATTTCTGCCGTAGGCGGTTTTTTCCGATTCCCGCGCCGCGTTTTCGTCCTCCGCAAAGCCGGCGTTCCCGGAGGAGGAAAAGATTACGCGCCCCGCGTCGTCCGCTACGGTGATTTCGTCGTTGGTTTCGGTGTTGATGAGGTTTTTCAGTTTCCCGTAGTCTACGTTGACGGCAAGCACCCCGACGGGCGTATTGTTCAGAATAAAGGTGTAGCCGAACGTCAAGGTAGAAAAGGTGTTGGTGTTGGGGTGATACCCCGTCGGCACGACATACGCGCTTCTGCCCTCTTGGGTAAACGGCTCGAAAGTATCCGCGTCGTAGAACGCCCCGATTCGGTTGGAGTTTTTAGAGGACAGCACATAACCGCTTTTGATGTTGTAAATGTGAATGGATTCTATGTAATTGGAGGACGAATCCACATAGCGGAACAGGCGGTCTATGTTCTGGTACACGGTGTTGAACAGCATGACGTTTTTCACGTATTCCTCGGACATTAAGTATTGCGTCACGTTGGTATCCGTGTTGAAAATCAGGAAGATATTTTCCGTCTCCCGAATAATATCGTTCAATGACGCGGTGGATTTTACGGCGATTTTCTCATAAGACGAAGCGACCTCTTTGTGCACGGTGTTGGAGTAATTGACGTAAAAACCTAAGCAAATCAAAGAAAACGGAATCGCGGTCATAAGGAAAATCCACTTAAAATAGCGGAAAAATATGCTGCTCCATTGGTATTGTTTGATTAAATTTTTCGCGTAAATCAATGATTTTTTCATTTTCGCCCCGAAAAAAACTTTTCCTTATATTTGAACGGACTCAGGTGATAATACTTGCGGAACAAATTATAAAAATACGTCTGGTTCTTAAAGCCTACCATTTCGCAGATTGCAGTGATCGTGTTGCGGTCGTCCGCCATGAACTCGATCGATTTTTCAATGCGGTAGCGGTTGACAAAGTTGACGAAGTTTTCCCCCACATGCCGCTTGAAGTAGTTGCCGAAGTATTTTGTGCTTAAATTCACATGCCGCGCCACGTCATTCGAGGTGATGGATTCGCTGTAATGTTCCTCTATGTACGCGATTACCTTGCCGATAATCTCATTTTTGCGCCGTCCGTCAAACTCCGTGTCGGGAGGCGGTTCCCGAAGCATGGCGTTCAAAGAGGGATACTTCCCCGCCGCCGTAACGGAACAATCCAGCCGCAACAGTTCTTTGAGCGACGTTTCCAAGCCGTCGGCAACCTCCTCCGTCACGCGGTCAATGCCGTCGTTTTTGCAGATGATGATAAATTCGCCGTCGCCCAGAAAGTGCTTGAGCATGACGGAAAAACAGTCCGCGGACTCGAACGTGATAATCGAACTCACCGCCTTGTAAAAGCGCAGTATATCATACTTCCACACGCGTTCCATATAGTCGTCAAAGCCTTTGATTTTCAGCCGCATACGGGCGCATTGCCACAAGTCCGCGTCAATAGGAATCCCCGCCGCTTGGAATTTCGCGCTGATTTCCGCAGGGGAAATCGCCGCGCCCCGCACCGAATCGGCGAACATTTTTTGTATCGCGAGGGTGGAATCGGTGTTCATAAACACACGCGCGGACGCGCGTCGGCCCAAAGCGTCTTTGATACGGCGCATGGTATTTACCACATCGGTGTAAACGACGGGTTTTGTCAAAAAGTCGAAAACGCAGTATTTAATGGCGGTTTGCGCGTATTTGAAGTCGTGATAGGCACTGAGGATCGCGACGATCATGTCGGGATACTGCTCTTGACAGATTTTCGCCAACTCCAGCCCGCTCACGCGCGGCATTTTTATGTCTGTGACCAAAACGTCCGCGCGGTTTTCCCGCAAAAAGTCCAACGCCTTTTGGCTGTCCGAAAACGCGGCGGCAATTTCAAAGCCTAAATCGTTCCAAAGCGCCATTGCCGAAAGTTTTTTCAAAGCGTAGGATTCATCGTCTACCAGAACCACCTTATACATAAACGTTCTCCATTCCTTTTGGTACAGACCTATTCGCCGCCCGAGGTTTTTCGGACAGGTCTATTATATACGGAACTGTTGAAAAATTCAATAGGAATCCCTAAAAACTTGATATTTGTTGTATAATCATAGAAATTTGATATTGTTTTGAATCGGCGTTTTTTATATAATGAACCTATGTTATAGCGGCAAGTTCGGAAGCGTCGGTTCCGAATCACACAGCGTCATAAAGAAAGGGATTTGTTATGCAAACAAAAAGCACAGTCAAAGCGGTAACGCCGCGCGGGAAGCGGCTTAGTTTCAGCAGGAAAAACGAGTGGCAGGCGTATTCTTTAAGCGTAATCCCGCTGTTGTTCCTGTTCGTGTTTTCGTATTTGCCTATGTTCGGTATCGTAATCGCGTTCAAAAACTACCGTTACGATTTGGGCGTTTGGGGCAGCGAGTGGATCGGGTTGAAAAATTTTTCGTTCTTTTTTAAGTCGAATGATTTTATTCGGATTTTGAAAAACACGCTGGGACTGAACGCCGTGTTTATCGCGGCGGGAATCGTCGCCGCCGTAGCGGTCGCGCTGTTGTTGTTTGAAATCAAAAGCAGGACGCGGACGAAACTATTCCAAACAATTTTGATTACGCCGTACTTCCTCTCATGGGTCGTGGCGGGGTATATGCTGTACGCGCTGCTCAATCCGTCGTTCGGCAT
>JAIRSR010000064.1 GCA_031255355.1 Clostridiales bacterium | reverse complement strand
GCGGTGGGCAACGCGCGGCGCGTTCTGATGAGTGAGGTCGCGGGACGGTCGGCGATTTTGCCCGCGCTAAAGGCGGTAGACCCCGCAATCGACCGCAGCAGTGAGCAGACCGGCAGGATTTTGGAGCGTCTGAAAGAGTTGGAACACAGCGGCTATGAGTTTGAGGGCGCGGAGGGTTCGTTGGAGATGCTGATCGCGAAAGAACTCGGGAAGTTTAAGCCGCATTTCAGCCTTGGGAAGTTTAACGTGGTGGTGCATGAGCCGACAGAGGGCTTGAGTTCCGTCGCTATGGTGAAAATTTTTGTTGACGGCGAGGACGAAACCGCCGCCGCAGAGGGCGAGGGGCCCGTAAACGCGCTGGATACGGCGATTCGCCGCGCACTCGGCGTGTTCTATCCCGAACTGAAAAAAATGACGCTGGTGGATTATAAAGTGCGCGTACTCGGCTCTAATGAAGCCACAGCGTCCAAGGTGCGCGTACTGATTACCTCGACGAACGGCAAACGAACGTGGCGCACCGTGGGCGTTTCGGCGGATATTATCGAAGCGTCGTGGAAAGCGTTGGTGGATTCGTTTGAATATTATCTCGGCGTTGTTCGGTAACGGCTGCAACAAAAAATTCTCAAAAGACCTGTCCGCTTGCGGGCAGGTCTTTTTTCAACTAAGGTTGACGCGCTCAATCGCGTCCGCTTTCCCGGTATCCGCGTCCACAGTGATGATTACGCCGGACAAGGCGACAGGATTTTCCGAAAGTTCAAACCGCCGATGAATTTGTGTGAGAAATCTTTCCAGGATAATCTCTTTTTCCACGCCGAGTACGCTATCCACCGGGCCGGTCATGCCGATGTCCGTAATGTACGCGGTGCCGCCGCCTAACACCCGCTCGTCCGCGGTCTGCACATGGGTATGCGTCCCCACCACCGCCGCCGCTCTGCCGTCCAAATAATAGCCCATCGCGATTTTTTCACTGGTCGCGTCCGCGTGGAAGTCCACAAGCACCACGTTCGCTTTTCCCTTGAGTTTTGCCAAAACGCTGTCCGCGCTTCGGAACGGACAATCGACACACTCCATATTGACCCTGCCCAAAAGGTTCACCACACCTACCGTGTGATTCCCCACGTCGCAAAGGATGACGCCGTCCCCCGGCGTTCCGGCGGGGTAATTCGCGGGACGGATTACGGGAAAATCCCCGCTTAAAATTTCAAACGCGTCCGGCTTGTCAAAGGCGTGGTTGCCGAGCGTGATAACGTCCACCCCGGCGGCAATCAGCGCGTCGGCGGCTTCCCTGGTGATGCCGTTTCCGTTGGCGGCGTTTTCGCCGTTGACGATACAGAAATCCGCGCCGTAGAGTTTTTTCAGCGATTTTAGCCGTCCGCGCACATAATCTACACCGGGCTTGCCGATTACGTCCCCGATTATTAGGATCCGCATAAGTTATATTCTCCTTTGTTTTAGACCTGTCCAAAAACCATATCGCGGCGGCGCAATATGTTTCAATTTAGCAATTTCTTGCGGGAAAGTTTTTAGTGCGCAGCCGCAACCCCTTGCCAAGGAATGAATCCAATGTCATTTCACAAGGAATTATATCATAATTCCTTGTGAAATGAAAAAGCACCTTTTCAAGGCGCTTTTCCACTGCTATTTCGCGTATTCTATGGAACGCAGTTCTCTAATGACATTCACCTTGATTTGTCCCGGATATTCCATTTCGTTTTCGATTTTCCCTACAATATCACGCGCAAGCAAAACGGTTTCCTCGTCCGTCACGCTCTCCGGCTTCACCATAATGCGCACCTCGCGCCCCGCCTGTATCGCGAACGATTTTTCTACACCGTTAAAGGAATTTGCGATTTCCTCCAACTTTTCAAGGCGTTTGATGTACGATTCGATATTTTCCCGCCGCGCCCCGGGACGCGCCGCCGATATGGAATCCGCCGCCTGCACCAGACAGGCAACCAGCGTGTTCGGCTGTACGTCGCCGTGGTGCGCCATAATCGCGTGAATCACGTCGTTATTTTCCTTATACTTTTTCGCGAGATCCGCGCCGATTGTGACGTGAGAACCCTCTACCTCATGATCGATCGCCTTGCCGATGTCGTGCAGCAGACCCGCCCGCTTGGACAGGGTAACGTCCGCGCCCAACTCACCCGCCATAAGCCCCGCGAGGTGCGACACCTCTATCGCGTGATTCAGCACGTTTTGACCATAACTTGTACGGTATTTCAGTTTGCCGAGCAGTCGTACCATTTCCGGGTGCAAGCCGTGTACGCCGGTTTCAAAAGTGGCGCGTTCGCCCTCCTGCTTAATGGTCGTTTCCACTTCACGGCGGCTTCGTTCCACGGTATCCTCGATACGCGCGGGGTGAATCCTGCCGTCTGTAATCAACTTTTCAAGGGTCAGCCGCGCGACTTCACGGCGAATCGGGTCAAAGCCGGAAAGGATCACTGCTTCCGGGGTATCGTCAATAATCAAATCAATGCCGGTCAGCGTTTCCAACGCGCGGATATTCCTGCCCTCGCGCCCGATGATCCTGCCTTTCATCTCGTCGTTCGGCAACGGCACGACAGAAACCGTCGTTTCAGCGGAATGATCCGCCGCGCACCTCTGAATCGCCCCCGCGATAATTTCCTTAGACTTGGCTTCCGCTTCGTCCTTGGCCTTGTCCTCAATATCCTTAATCATAATAGCCGCTTCATGCCGTACTTCACTTTCGATATTTTTCAGCAAGTACTCCTTTGCTTCCTCGGCGGTCAGGCCGGAAATTTTTTCCAACAATTCCGTCTGCCGTTGGTGGGTACTTTCGATGTCTTGGATTTTTTCGTCCAATAATTTGTTTTTCTTTGCCAGATTTTCGTCTTTCTTTTCCAGATTCTCGACTTTCTTATCCAACGATTCCTCTTTTTGCTGAATACGCCGCTCCTGCCGCTGCATTTCCGCGCGGCGTTCCTTGACTTCCTTGTCAACTTCCGAACGCTGTTTATGCGCCTCGTCCTTTGCCTCTAACAATACTTCGCGCTTTTTACTTTCGGCGGCCTTTTCCGCATCACTTATTATTTTTTTCGCCTGTTCCTCCGCTCCGCCGATTTCCGCTTCCGCAATTTTCCTTCTATAGGCAATTCCTAACCGGAATGAAACAGCCGCAGCAATCACTATAAGCAAAACAGCAACAATAAGCGTTGTAATGAATGTCGTCGTCGTAATAATATGTAACACCTCCACGATATATTTTCAATTATGCTATCTTTCCTCTCAATAACATAATACTATTCTATTTTAATATTTTTTCAGCCCATTGTCAAGTTTAATTTACGGCAATCGCGCGGCGACCCGCCGCAACCGAAGTAACCACGCCGTTTTTTCGCAAAAACTTCTCTTGCGGAAGGTCCGCCGTTCCGCCGCGCGGGGGATTTTACGCCGCTCCCGTGATGAAATTCCTTGACAGTGGTTCACTGCCATGTTAAAATAACTATAAGTTGCAGAAAGGGTGATTACAATGGACAAGGAAGTATTTGACAACGGCGGCAAGAAAGCGTTTTGGCATACCGCTTCCCATATCATGGCGCAGGCGGTAAAGCGGCTGTACCCCGACGTAAGGCTGGCAATCGGCCCCGCCATTGAAAACGGTTTTTACTATGACTTTGATACCGCCGCGCCTCTGACGAATGAGGATTTAAGAAAAATAGAAAAAGAAATGAAAAAAATCATCAAAGAGGGGCATACGCTTGAAAAATTCACGCTGCCGCGCGAGGATGCCTTGGCGTTGATGAAAGACGAGCCGTACAAAACCGAACTCATCCGCGAACTGCCCGAAAATGAAGCGATTACCTTTTACAAACAGGGCGAATTTACCGACCTTTGCGCGGGGCCGCACTTGGAAAAAGTGTCCGAAGTCAAGGCGTTCCGCTTGATGAGCGTCACCGGCGCGTATTGGCGCGGCAACGAAAAGAACAAAATGCTCCGGCGTATTTACGGCATTGCCTTCCCCGACAGGGAAGCGTTGGAGGTGTATCTCACCGCGCTTGAGGAAGCGAAAAAGCGCGACCATAACAAGTTAGGGCGGGAACTGGAACTGTTTACCACAAGTGAGTATATCGGGCAAGGCTTGCCGATCCTCATGCCTAAGGGCGCGAAAATCATGCAGATTTTACAGCGTTTTGTTGAGGACGAGGAGGAAAAGCGGGGCTATCAGTTGACCAAAACGCCGTTCATGGCAAAGAGCGACCTTTATAAAATCTCCGGGCATTGGGACCATTACCGCGAGGGTATGTTCGTCATGGGCGACGCGGACGGCAAGGACGGCAAAGAGGTTTTCGCGCTCCGTCCCATGACCTGCCCGTTCCAATTCCAAGCGTACCTTACCAAAACGCGCAGTTACCGCGATTTGCCGATTCGCTACAACGAAACCTCAACGCTGTTTCGCAATGAGGCTTCGGGCGAAATGCACGGCTTAATCCGTTTGCGGCAGTTTACCCTGTCCGAGGGGCATATCGTCTGTACGCCGGAACAGTTGGAGGAGGAGTTCCGCGGCTGTATTGATTTGGCAAAGTATATGCTGACCGCAATCGGGCTGGACGGCGACGTGTACTACCGTTTTTCCAAGTGGGACGCGGAAAATAAAGAGAAGTATATCGGTTCCCCCGCGCAATGGGAACGCGTACAGGATGCCATGCGCGTCATTTTAGACCGTATCGGCATAGCGTACCGCGAAGCGGACGGCGAGGCGGCGTTTTACGGCCCGAAGTTGGATATTCAGATTAAAAACGTACACGGCAAAGAGGATACCCTCATCACCATTCAAATCGACTTTCAACTTGCGGAGCGGTTCGAGATGGAGTACACCGACGCGGACGGACAAAAGAAATTCCCCTATATTATCCACCGTTCCTCCGTTGGCTGTTACGAAAGGACGCTTGCTTTGCTGATTGAAAAATTCGCGGGGGCGTTCCCCGCGTGGCTTGCGCCGGTGCAGGCAAAAATCTTGCCGATTAGCGAAAAACACGCCGATTACGCGCGGCGGGCAGAGGAAACACTCCGCGCGAACGGCTTCCGCGTGGAATGTGATTTGAGGAACGAGAAAATCGGCGATAAAATCCGCGAGGCGCAAAAGCAGAAAATACCGTACATGCTGGTCGTCGGGGACAAAGAAGCGGAAACGGAAACCGTCGCGGCGCGTTCCCGCAAGGAGGGCGAACTCGGCGCGGTTGCGCTAAGTGACTTTATCGACCGATTGAAACACGAGGTAGACGAAAGGCAAGCCTAAACCCGTCTCATCTAAAATGCAGTGAAATAACTAATGAGCAGGGCGGCGTTTAGCAATGTTACAACGCCGCCTATTGTCCACAGCGTAATTTTCGTCAGGCGCGTGTTTGCGTACTTCCCCATAACCTTTTTCGACGACGTTAAGCGGATGAGCGTAAAAATCGTCACGGGCAATTGCACACTAAGCAGAGTTTGAGAATAAATCAACCCTTGAAACGGCGAGGAAATCAAGAAAATGACCGCTACGGCGGGAAGCATAGTGACCAGCGTACCGATTTTGGTATGCCGATCCGCAATGTCAAACGGCTTAGAGAACAACCCCGAAAAAATACTCCCGCCCGCCATTCCTGCGGTGACGCTTGAGGAAACGCCCGCCAACAGCAGAGCGACGGCAAAGACCGCCGACGCGCCGTTCCCTAACAGCGGCTTCAGCATGATTTGCGCTTGGTCTAACTCCGTAACCTCCGCGCCCCGGCTGAAAAACGTCGCCGCCGCCATGATAATCATCGCGCTGTTAATCGCCCACCCGATGATCATGGAAAACAGCGTATCGCCGAACTCATATTTGAGTTGTTTTTTGATGACTTGTTCGTCCGCTAAATTCCACTGCCTGCTTTGGATAATTTCCGAATGTAAAAACAAGTTATGCGGCATGACCACCGCGCCCAAAACGCTCATAATCACAGGCATCGCGCCGGGCGGGAACGCGGGAGTAAACCACCCCGCCGCCGCTTCGCGCCAACTGACGCCGACGACGCGCAACTCAAAGTCGAACGCCGCGCCGATTACGGAAACAAAGCCGATGATGATTTTTTCGATTTTTCCGTAGGAATTGGAAAATTGCAGCCAAAGCGCAACCGCCGTGATGAGCAACGCGCCGATTTTCATCGGAAGTTTGAACAGCATTTCCAACGCGATCGCGCCGCCGAGGATTTCCGCCATAGCGGTAGAAACGGCGGCGAACACCGCCGTAATCAGAACGACGGAGCGGAGCGCGGGGCGCAGATGTTCCGCAGTCGCTTCCGCTAAGCACTTGCCCGTAACAATGCCCAGATGCGCGGCGTTGTGCTGAAGTATGACCAGCATGACGGTGGACAGCGTAACCATCCACAACAGCGCGTAGCCGTACCGCGCCCCCGCCGCGATGTTGGAAGCCCAGTTCCCCGGGTCGATAAACCCGACCGCGACGAGCATTCCCGGCCCTATGTATTTGAAAAAATCCGCAGCCGTCCGCGTGGGCGAACGCATATTTTTGAAAAGTTTCAAAACGATTCCCCGCTTTCCGTATGAATTGCAAGTAAACACAAGTAGTATCAGTATACTTCCTATTATAATAAAATGTGATAAAAAACACAAGAGGGATTTTAGACAGGCTCTTTACTTTACTATATCATTACAATCCCCGTGTTTTATTTGGAAACGTCTTGACAAAATCTTTGATTTTCTATAAAATATTGAGGTATATTTGAAAAATATTCGGTATATTATGTTTGATCCATATGGCGCGGGAGCGAATCCCGCCGCGCGGAAAAGAAACGGAGGCAAATTATGTTTAATTTGGGAATTATAGGCTTCGGCGGCATGGCAAATCACCATTACGACGCGCTGAAATCGTATGACAGGCTGAAAATCGCCGGCGTATACGACGTAGACCCTAAGCGGGGACAGTTGGCGGAGGAAAAGGGCTTGAAATCGTATCCGTCAAAGGAAGCGTTGCTCGCGGACGATACGATTGACATTGTGCTGGTCGCCGCGACGAACGAGGTGCACAAAGACCTCTCTATCGAGGCAATGCGCGCGGGGAAGCACGTCATATGCGAAAAGCCGGTAACACTTTCGTCCGCGGAATTGGAGGAGGTCATTGCGGCTTCCGAGCAGTACGGACGGATTTTCACCGTAGACCAAAACCGCAGGACGAACAAGGATTTTGTCCTAATGCGCCGCAACGTAGAGCAAGGCCTGTTGGGGGACGTTTACGTGATCGAGTCGCGCGTGGAGGGTTCGCGGGGTATGCCGAAAGGCTGGCGCACCATGAAAGACTACGGCGGCGGCATGATGTTGGATTGGGGCGTACACCTCATCGACCAAATTATGTACATGACGAATGAAAAAGTAGTCAACGTGTTCTGCAAGATGTACAGCGTGGAATACAGCGAGGTGGACGATAATTTCCGTCTAACCATGACGTTCGGGAGCGGGCTGACCGCGCATATAGAAGTTTCCACGAACAACTACATCACACACCCGCGTTGGTACGTGCTTGGCAAACAGGGGACGCTGCAAATCGACGGGTGGGAATGTGACGGCAAAATTGTTCGGTGCGTCGATAAGGAAAATGTGTGGGTAGATGAAATTATTTACACCAAGGCGGGCCCGACTAAGACTATGGCGCCGCGCAACAAAAATTCCACGGAGGAAATCACGCTGTCCGAGCCTACGGACGTAGTGGACAATCTTACCGTAGTATATGACGGATTTTTGGACGCGATCGAGGGCAAGGCGGCGTTGAAAATCACTCCGCAACAGGCGTTGCGGGTGATGAAAGTCATGGAAGCGGCGTTCGAGTCGCACCAAACCGCAAGCGCGGTGCAAACTTCAATATAATAACACGCGGCAGCGCGTGTGGGGGGTGTGTTATGAAAGCGTTATTTATCGGCGGCACAGGCACAATCAGCGCGGCGGTAACACAGTTTGCCGCGCGGCAAGGCGTTGAAATTTACGTGTTGAACAGGGGCAACCGCAACGACCTGTTGCCCGAATCGGTAAAGGTACTCCGCGCCGACGTCAACGACGAGGCGGCAGTGGCGGGGTTGATCGGCGGCATGACGTTTGACGTGGTCGCGGATTTTATCGCGTTTTCACCACCGCAATTGGAGCGGGATTACAGGCTGTTTCGGGGGAAAACGAAGCAGTTTATCTTTATCAGTTCCGCGTCGGCGTACCAAAAGCCGCTGTCGGATTATCGAATTACCGAATCTACACCGCTGGCGAATCGGTTTTGGGAATACTCACGGAACAAAATCGCCTGTGAGGAGTACCTCACGCGGCTGTACCGCGAGGAGGGCTTCCCGGTTACGATTGTGCGCCCGAGCCATACCTATGGGGAGCGTTCCGTTCCCGTAGGGTTGCACGGACGCGGGGGCAGTTGGCAGGTGCTGCGCCGTATGCTGGCGGGTAAGCCGGTGCTGATTCACGGCGACGGCGCGTCGCTGTGGACGATGACGCATAACAGCGACTTCGCGCGGGGGTTCGTCGGGCTTATGGGGAATATTCACGCGGCGGGTGAGGCGGTGCATATTACGTCGGACGAGAGCGTGACATGGAACCAAGTGTATGAAATCATCGCCGCCGCGCTGAACGTCAAACTGAACGCCGTCCACGTATCGTCGGATTTTTTAATCGCGGCAAACGGCGCGTTTCGCGGTCCGCTGTTAGGCGATAAGGCAAATTCCGTCGTGTTTGACAACGCCAAACTGAAGCGGTTGGTACCCGGCTTTGCCGCAACCGTGCGGGTGGACGAGGGCGTTACGCAAGCGGTGCGGTACGTTATGACCCACCCGGAGCGTCAGACCGGGGACCCGGAATTTGACGCGTGGTGCGACAAGGTCGCGGGCGCGGTGAACGCCGCGAAATCGCTGTTTCGCGAGGCGTAATATACAGCAATACAAAAACAGACCTATCCGAATGAGGACAGGTCTGTTTTACTGTTCCGCGCTGTATTTTGAGGGCGATACCCCGGTGTAACGGCATGTCACGGGCGGAACAAGGGGTAAAACTTCCGAAACGCCGAGGGCAGGGCGGCTTCCTCTGTCAGCCGCCGTTTTGTGAGCCACGTGAAATTCCCGCGCCCGCTGCGGCAACGGATGATATAACTCCGCATTGCCCATTCCACATGGGTAAACACGTGCTTTTGCTCCTCCCCGCGCGTGACGCTTTCGGCGGCAATCCCGTGTTGTAAAAGCCATTCCGCGACCTGCTGTTCCGTCAAAAAGCCCTCCGCGTTGGGGAACTCCCACAGCCCGCCGAGCAAGACGTGTTCCTCCCGCTTGCGCACCGCGATCTTATCCCCTTGGCAAAGGAGCAGGACGGTTTTACGCTCCCGCTTGCGCGGCTTTTTCTTTGACTTCACGGGGAAATCCGCTTGCGTACCCGCGCGGTACGCTTCGCATAGGCGGCGCACCGGGCAGGCATCGCACTTCGGCTGTCCGTTCGGCAGGCAGACCACCGCGCCGAGTTCCATAAGGCTTTGCGTAAAATCCCCGCAGCGCGACGCGGGATAGACCGCTCTTAACCATTCCGTCACGCGGCGTTTGACTTTTTCGTCCGCAACGTCGTCATGGGCGGCGGTAAGCCGCGCGAGTACCCGCAAGACGTTTCCGTCCACGGCGGGAATCGGCTTGCCGAAAGAAATGGACGCGACCGCCCCCGCCGTATACGCGCCGATTCCGGGCAGCGCGAGTATATCGTTGTAATCGTCGGGGAAGCGTCCCCCATGCCGCTCCGCAATGAGTTCCGCCGCCTTGCGCATATTCCGCACCCGGTTGTAATAGCCCAAGCCCTCCCACAGTTTCAGCAGACGCTCCTCACGCGCGGCGGCAAGGCTTTTGAGGTCGGGAAGTTCCCGCACAAAGCGGTCAAAATACGGCTTTACGGCTTCCACCCGCGTTTGCTGCAACATGATTTCAGACACCCACACGCGGTAGGGGTCTGTATTTTCCCGCCACGGAAGGATCCGCGCGTTTTCGTCGTACCACGCCAACAGCAACGGCACCGCTGAAGCGAGCCGCGCTTCCCCGGGTTCTTTTTTCACGCTCACGCCGTCAATCCCCTTTCGCGCGGTCTGTCACCCGCTAATCCGAAAGTACCGCGTCAAACACAGGAGTCATATTTTGATCCCAATACAGCAGTTTGCAACCGCCGTTCGGCAACGCGGCGTTGTATTTGGCGGCTCCGTCCGCGTCCGGCGTTCCTGCGGGGCAGTCTATGTAAGTCAGCCTGCCGCCGTCATATTGACAAACGAACAACTGAAATTCGCTAAGCGCAATACCGCCGTCAAGCGGCTTAACACACACGGTATTGTGCTCCCGCTCCAGATACGCGTCAATTTTACCCGCGTAGTCAACGGCAATCAGCAACGGAAGCCGCACGTTAATATCGGCAAAAGACATTCCGTACGCGCTCGCGTACTCCTCCGCAAAAGAGCCGGGATAGCCGTAAATCGTAAGATTCGGGCAATTTTCAAACGTCAAAACGCCAATGTTGGTGTCAAAGGGTATGCGAATGCTTGCCAGACTAACGCAACCATAAAACGCAAAATCGCCAATGTCGGTAACACTGTCGGGTATATTTATGCTTGCCAGACCAACGCAATCTTGAAACATAAAATCGTCAATGCTTGTCATGCCGTCGGATATTGTTATGTGCGTCAGTGCGGGACAGTTGCTAAACACCCACATGCCCATGCTTGTCACGCCGCCGGGTATCGTTATACTTGCCAAACTTTCGCAACCACGAAACGCGGCAATGCCAATAGTGGTAATGCTATCCGGCATACTTACGCTTGTCAAATTTTTGCAGTTCTCAAACGCGCTGTCACCAACGCTCGTCACGCTGATAGGTATGCTTACGCTTGTCAAACTTGCGCAACCATAAAACGCGTATGCGCTAATGCTTGTCACGCCGGTAAGTATGCTTACCTCCGTCAGATTGTCGCAAGACGCAAACGCATACGCGCCAACGGCGGTCACGCCACCGGGGATTGTGACGCTGATTAGACTGTCGCAATGGATAAACGCGAAATCGCCAATACGGGTCACGCCGTCGGGGATTTTTAGGTTGGTCAGTTTGTTGCAATCATCGAACGCGAACTCACCAATAGCGGTCACGGTGTCGGGCAGGCTTATACTTGTCAAATTTCCGCACCGGGCAAAGGTTTTGCCGCCGATGATTGTAACGCCGTCGGGGATAGTTACGCTTGTTAAATTGTAGCAACCATAAAACGCCTCGTTGCCAATGACGGTCACGCTGTTCGGTATTGTGACGCTCCTCAAATTGAAGCACCCGGAAAACGCTCCGTCGCCAATGTGCGTCACGCCGTCGGGAATCGTAACGTTTTGCACGTTGCGCCCGGAAAACGCCAACGCGCTAATGTCCGTTACGGGGCGGCGGTCTATTGCGCTCGGAACGGTGACATTTGCGTCATTGCCAATATATTTGGTTATGGTGATCCTCTGCCGCCATTCGGTATATTCCCAATCCCCGGATATAGCCGCGGCACTTGCAAACACCACCCCCGCTGACGCGAACACCAAAACAAGCGACAACGCTAAGCCTATGATTTTTTTCACAACATATCCCTCCCTATTATATTAGGGCGTGTTTGAAAAATATCGCGCACGTGCCTTTGCGGAAAAATTTCCGCGATTTTTCCGCTAAAATTTGTAAACTATAAATAAATTATGGTTAATGCGAATTGCAAATTAAAACGTTGAATCAGAGC
>JAIRSR010000053.1 GCA_031255355.1 Clostridiales bacterium | reverse complement strand
AACCGCCGTCACCAACGACGCGAGCAACATCACCGCGAACAACACCGCCGCGTAAATACGGCGCGTCGGCAACTTTTCCCCCGCCGCCAACGGTTCCTCCGGGGTGTCCGCGTACACCTCCCCGCCGCCGTCCCCGTCCCGCGCGGGGGTAAAGGGCGTACCGCCAACGGCGCGGATCACGTCATTTGCCGTCACCGCGTTCGGTAACAGATGCCGCGCCATGCGGTTTGCCGCCGTCGTGTAAAATCCGTTCCCCGCGAAAAACGCGCGGGGGTCTGCCTCGCTGACAATCGCGCCGTCAAAGAACAACGCGCAGCGGTCGGCGTACTCCGCGCAAAACTCTATATCATGGCTGACGAGGATTACCGCCGCGCCCCGCGCCGTCAAATCCCGCAAAATCCCCGCCAACTTCCGCTTAAACTCCGCGTCCAGACCCTTGGTAGGCTCGTCCAGCAATAAAATCCGGGGACGCAGTAACAGCACTTTCGCCAACGCCGCCCTCTGCTGTTCGCCGCCCGAAAGGTCATAGGGGTGCGACCGCGTCAGTCGGCTGACGTCGCAAATCCGCGCCGCTTCCGCGACCCGCGCCTGTTTCTCCTCCGCGCTCAACTTCGTGCCGTCCAGCATTTCCAACAAATCCTCGCCGACCGTTTTCCGCACAAACAGAGAGGACGGATTTTGCGGCAACACGCCCAAAAAACCGTCAAACAGCCGCCGCGCGGGAATCTTGCCGAGTTCCTCACCGCTTAGCCGCACCTTGCCGCGATACGGCTTGCGGCACCCGGCGGCGAGGGAGAGCGCGGTACTTTTCCCTGTACCGTTGCCGCCTAACACGGCGTGGATTTCGCCGCTGTACGCCTTGAAAGACAGCCCTTTCAAAACGTCCGGCGCGGATTTTTCGTACTTGAACCACACGTTGTCAAACTCCACGGCGGGGGTCGTTTGCGGGGGACTGTACGGCGGCGGGGACGGACAATCCCCGGTAAGCGTCTGACGCGTCAGCCACGCCCTGCCCTCCCGCACCGTTACGGGGCAAGCATCTGACGAGACGGAAGCCGCGTAAACCCGCATGGGAACAGGCATCGCCGCGAACATGGCATGTCCGCGCGATTTCAACGCCGCGCCGATTTCCCGCGCCGTGCCGTCCGCGATGACGCCGCCGTCCTCCATCACAAGTACGCGGTCCGCGTGGGGGAACACTTCCTCCAACCGATGTTCGGTCATAAGCACCGTCACGCCCAAATCACGGTTGATTTTCCCCACAAGGTCTAACATCTCCGCCGCCGCGATCGGGTCAAGTTGCGCCGTTGGCTCGTCCAAAATCAGCACGGACGGCTGCATTGCCATGACGGACGCAAGGCTTAATATTTGCTTTTGTCCGCCCGAAAGTTCAGCAACGCTTCGGTGAAACCACGTCTGTATGCCGAAAAACGAAGCCGTTTCCGCGACGCGGCGGCGAATGGACGGCGTATCCATACCAAGACTTTCCAGCCCGAACGCCAACTCGTGCCATACTTTATCCGTAACAATTTGGTTGTCCGCCGCTTGCGTAACAAAGCCGATTTTTTGACTTTCCCGCAGGTCAACGCCGCCCAGCGGCTTGCCCTCGAACAGAATTTCACCCGACCGCACTCCATGCGGCGCGATGGACGGCTTCAGTTGACGGAGCAGTGTAGTCTTTCCGCACCCCGACGCGCCGCACAGCGCAACGAACTGCCCCTCCCCGATAGAAAACGAAAGATCGCGGAGGACGGCAACGGCGCGTTCCGGATACGCGAAAGTCAGATTTTTGACCGAATAACTCTCCATTTTAAGTCCTCCCGAAGATTGATAATCACAGGCATGACGCACAGCGCGGCATACACGGCGTACAGACTGACGGAAAGCGCGCCGCTTCCGACCCCCTTTACCGTGGGGAAGTAACGGAAGTACAGCCCGCCCACCGCCGCGCCGCCCAAGATCAACGCGCCGCATACCGCCAGATACGACAGGGCGTACCAATCGCGGCGGTCTATATGGTAAATCGAAAACGCCGTGCGCCCCTTTAGGCCGTAGCCGCGGCTTTTCATGCTGTCGGCGGTTTCGACGGCGTTTTCCAACGCCCAAGTCACCATGACGGATAGGATCCGTATCCCGTGCCGCGCCCGCGTCAGCAAGCCGCCGCGCGACACATCACGCCCCACGCAGCGCTGTGCTTCGGCAATCACCCGCAACCGCGCCGTAAAACGCGGAACCATGCGAAGCGACATGGATAAAATCAGTGACAGCGCGGGAATGACGCGCCCGAACAGGTACACAAACTTGTCCGAGGTCATCACCTCGTTGTAGCAGGAAAACCAAGCAATAACGCTCCCCATTGTAATTGCCGCCGCGATCCCGTACCATATTGATTCCAAGGTCAGCGGGTTGCCGTCAGGGAAATAAGTCAGCACCGTGCTGCCCTCGTGGTTGTACACCGGGTTCAGCAGGACGGTAATCAGCATCATGGGCAATAAGTATATCACCCCGAATTTCAACGCCTTTTTGCCGTTCAGGTACAGCGCGTAAACGGACGCGCATACCAGGGAAATCCCAAGGCATACCGGGTGCAGAAAAAACATAGAAAAACACAGCACCAACGCGAAGTACAGCATGTTCACGGCGGGGTGATAGGACGAAAAAGCATCCCTGTCCCTCATTCCGCTTGCCCTCCCGCCGCATACTCACCGCCGATGTCGCGCCCTAAATCACAGGTGTACAGCCACTCCACCACGTCCCCCGCCTTGAGGGTGTAGCGCGAACAGCCGTAATTCGGGAACACGCCGTTGACACGGTACATCCAGCCGGATAACTCGCCGCAGTCAAATTCATAGAGGTTTTGAATCGCCTCCACATACGCCGCGCGGTAAATCGGCGTAACGCGTGACGCCATATGGATTTTCGCCCGCCGCGTTTCCCGCTGTAACACGTTGAAAACGCTCTCCC
>JAIRSR010000254.1 GCA_031255355.1 Clostridiales bacterium | reverse complement strand
GAATCGGTACAGGATCGCGTCCGCGATTCGTTCCGACGCGTTGCCGTCGCCGTAGGGATTCACCGCGTGTGCCATTTCACGGTACGCGCCGCTGTCGGTGAGCAGCCGCGCCGCCATATTGTAAATCGTGCCGCCGTCCACACCCGCGATTTTCACCGTCCCCGCGCGAACCGCTTCGGGACGCTCCGTTTCGTTCCGCAGCACCAGCACCGGCTTGCCGAGGGACGGCGCTTCCTCCTGCAAACCGCCGGAATCGGTCATCACCATATAACAGCGGGCAACGGCGTTATGTAAATCCCGCACATCGGCGGGTTCGGTCAGCCGCACCCGCTCCATGCCGCCCAAGATTTCACGCGCGACTTCCCGCACGGCGGGGTTGAGGTGCAATGGGTACACGATCTCAACGTCCGCGAACTCCGTCACAATCCGCTTCAACGCGCCGCAGATCTCGCGCAAGGGTGTGCCCAAATTTTCCCGCCTGTGCGCCGTAACAACGATAACCCGCTTCCCCGCGTAGTCCGCGTCACGCATTGCGCCGCGCAAGGTATAATTTTCGTCCACCGTCATTGCCAGCGCGTCAATCACCGTGTTGCCCGTGATAAACACGCCGTTCGGATCGACATTTTCCTTCATAAGATTTTCCGCGTTGCTTTTTGTGGGCGCGAAGTGCAAATCCGCGATTTGCCCCGTCAGTTTCCTGTTCATCTCTTCGGGAAAAGGCGCGTATTTATCATACGTCCGCAGACCCGCCTCGACATGCCCCACCGCGATTTGATTATAAAACGCCGCCAACGCCCCCGCGAACGTGGTCGTAGTGTCGCCGTGCACCAAAACAATATCCGGCTTTGCCTCGCGCATGACCGCCTCCAACCCCTCGATCGCGCGGGTGGTGATTCCCGCGAGGGTCTGACGGCTTTGCATGATGTCAAGGTCGTAATCCGGCTTGATGTGAAAGATGTCAAGCACACTGTCCAACATTTCCCTGTGCTGTGCCGTGACGCACACGGTCGCGTCTATTTCGGGACGCTTCGCCAACGCCAACGCCAACGGCGCCATTTTTACCGCTTCCGGCCGGGTGCCGAAAACCGTCATTACCTTAATCGCGTTCATCATTTCAACCTCTTCCTGTACGCGGGGAACACCCCGCTGTGGTAAGATTCCGCCTAACAGCGCGTTATTCCGCCGTGCTGTCGTTTTTCATCAGCCCGACCCCTACCCACACAAGCAGAATCACGGCGCAAATCAAAATCATTGCCCGCCCCGCGCCGCTCATGGTCAGCACCACCGCGCTCATGGAAAGTAACGCGCTTGCGATACACAGAATCGCGACGGTCTGCCGCTGGTCAAAGCCCATATCAATCAGCCTGTGGTGCAAATGCCCTTTGTCCGGCGCGATCGGCGATTGCTTGTTGTACAGCCGCCGTATGACGGCGAACGCGGTATCGAAAATGGGCAATCCCAAAATGAGGAACGGCACGGCGAACGAAATCACCGCGTACCCCTTGAACAGCCCAAGGATACTGACACACGCCAAAATATAGCCCAAAAACATCGCGCCCGTATCGCCCATAAACAACTTCGCGGGGTGCAGGTTGTACGGCAAAAAGCCGAACGCCGCGCCCGCGACCGCCGCCGTCAGGATCGAAATGCCCGTTTCCCTCGTGATGAGTGAAATGGCGAACAGGGACACGCAGGAAATCGACGACACCCCCGCCGCAAGGCCGTCCAAGCCGTCAATAAGGTTCACCGCGTTTGTCACGGCGACAATCCACAAAATCGTTACGGGAATCGCCCAGCCGCCGAGGGAAATGTACGGCGACGCGCTGAAAATGTTCGGATTGGTGAAGTACGTAATCTGAACGCCGTGCAGCACCACCACACCCGCCGCGAGTATTTGCGCGAACAGTTTCGGCAACGCTTTTAAGCGGAAAATATCGTCGAGTACGCCGACGCTTACAATCACCACGCTCCCCAACAGTATGCCGCGAATGGTGTAATCTATGTCGCAAAAGCAAAGGATCGCCACGATAAAGCCGTAAAAAATCGCCAGCCCGCCGATCCTCGGTATCGGCGTTTTGTGCATTCGCCGTTCGTCTTTCGGTATGTCCACCGCCCCGATTTTATAGGCAAGGCTTTTCACCACCGGCGTTGAGGCAAAGGATACAAGAAAGGCGACCAACAGCGTGAAAAACAACCTCAGCAAATCGTACTCCATTTTTATTACCCCTTTTCTTTCGTGTCTTGCCCCGCAAGCGGCGAGGAACGGCCCTTAACGGTCAGTAAAGCCGATTTTTCGGTATACTTTCCGCAGCGTTTTCGCGGCGGTTCGTCCCGCGCGTTCCGCGCCCGCGCGGTATACACTTTCAACGTAGTCTTTGTTGTTGGACAGGTCACGGTAACGCTCCTGCACGGGACGCAAACATTCCACCACCGCTTCCCCGACGGCGGCCTTGAAGTCGCCGTAGCCTTTGCCCTCGAACGCGCGTTCCGCTTGCTCTATCGTCGTATCCGTCACCGCGCAGTAAATGCCGAGCAGGTTATTCACGCCGTCCTTGCCCTCGCGGTACGCCACTTCCCCGCCGCTATCCGTCACCGCCCGCTTGATTTTGCGGAGAATGGTATCGGGATCGTCCAACATGGCGATGTAGCCGTTAGGATTTTCGTCCGATTTGCTCATTTTCCGCGTCGGCTCTTGCAGGCTCATAATCCTTGCGCCGACCTTGCCGATATACGCCTCCGGCACGGTGAACACGTCGCCGTAGATGCCGTTGAACCGAAGCGCGAGGTCGCGCGAAAGTTCCAAATGCTGTTTTTGATCCATGCCGACAGGGACTAAATCCGCTTGGTACAGCAAAATATCCGCCGCCATCAGCACGGGATAGGTGAACAGCCCGCTGTTGATATTTTCCGCGTGGCGGGCACTTTTATCCTTAAACTGCGTCATGCGCGAAAGTTCCCCCATGTAGGCGTAACAGCCCAGCGTCCACGCCAACTCCGCGTGGGCGGGGACGTGGCTTTGAAAGAACAAAATGTTCCGTTCGCAGTCAATGCCGCTTGCGATATACAGCGTTAAAATTTCCAAAGAACGCTTACGGAACGCCGCCGGGTCTTGCCGCACCGTAATGGAGTGCAAATCCATAATGCCGAACACGCAATCGTAATCCGCCTGCAACTTCGTCCAATTGCGCAACGCGCCGATATAGTTCCCCAACGTCAGCAACCCGCTTGCTTGAATCCCGCTGAAAATTACTTTTTTATCTTTTTCCATAGCCTTTTATGACCTCTCCTAACGCTTTGATTCCTTTTTCTATGTTTTCCTCTGACGCCATTGAGAAATTCAACCGAAACGCGCTTGTAATTTTTGAGGTGTCGGGCATCGCCGCCGCGCCTGACACAATCGCGACGTTTTGCTCCAGACACTTCGCCGCAAACTCTCTGCTGTCAACGCCGCCGCCCAAATCGCACCACAAAAACAGCCCGCCCTCCGGCGCGGTGCGCGTGATATTTCCCGGGAAATATTCCTCCATACAATCGCGCATTAAGGCGCATTTTTTGCCGTTCAACCGTGCGCTTGCCGCAATCCGCGCGTCCGCGTCACAGCCGTCAAGGTACGCGCTAATCATCATTTGCGCCATAAGATTGCTATGTACGTCGGAAACTTGCTTGCACACCGTCACCTTTTCCGTAAGGTCGCTCCGCGCGAGCAGGAAGCCCACGCGCAGCCCCGGCGACACCGTTTTGGAGTACGAACCAACGTAAATCACGCGGTTTTCCCTGTCCATTGATTTCACCGCCGGCACGTCCTCCCCCGCGAAGCGTAACTCGCCGTAAGGGTTATCCTCTAAAATAAAAACGCCGTACCGCGCCGCAACGTCAAGCAGACGCTTGCGCTTTTCCAACGACATGGTAATCCCGGACGGATTTTGAAAGGTCGGTATGGTGTAGATGAATTTAATCCTCTGATTTTCGGCAAGCACACGCTCCAACGCGCCGACGTCCATGCCGTCGCGCTCCATCGGAACGGGGTACAGCCGCGCGTTGTAGGAGCGGAACGCGTTCAACGCGCCGACGAAACTCGGATCTTCACAGGCAATGCCGTCACCCTCGTTAATCAACGCCTTGGTCGTCAACTCGATCGCCTGTTGGCCGCCGCTGGTAATGATGAGGGAATCGCCGCGATTCCCCGCGATTCCCGCTTTGGCAAGCCGCGCTTCGGTTTGCGCGATCAGCGGCGCGTAGCCCTCCGTAATGCCGTATTGCAGCGCGGTCACAGCGTGATTGGTCAAAATATCGTCCGCGATTCGCGCCAACTCTGCGGCGGGATAGGTTTCCGGCGCGGGCATTCCCCCCGCGAAAGAGATGATCCCCGGGCGCGAAAGTGCTTTGAACGATTCCCGAATCGCCGAACCGCGCAGGTCTTTTACTCTGTCCGCAAATTCGATGTTTTCCATGTTTTCAAGTCCTTTCCTAAATTGTATTTATTATAACAACAGTGCAAGCCGCCAATCGGCTTGCTTCACACCGTTTCAATAAATACAACGGAAGTAAAACCGATTAGGTTTTACAACAACAATTGTATTTATTATACCATAATCGCCAACCGTTGACAAGAATTTTTTTACAAGACGGAACAAGTGTTGCGGCATACCCTAAAAAATCCTCCCCGGCCGCGCGGGATTCGCCAACGCTCTCACGCGCTTCGGCAGGATGGGGTGTGAGGCGTTCAAATTGACCAGCCACACCCAAAAACCCCGCGCTGTCCGCGCCGTTTCCAGATACTCGGCGGCGTCGGTTTTTCTGTAGAGGTGCT
>JAIRSR010000233.1 GCA_031255355.1 Clostridiales bacterium | reverse complement strand
AACTCACGGTCTATGGGATAGGTCGTCCCCGCGAGAGCGCCGCTCCCCAGCGGGGACACGTTCATTCGCGCCGTACACTCGCGCAGACGCTGTGCGTCCCTGTCCAACATCTCATAATACGCCATCATATGATGAGAGAACAAAACAGGCTGTGCCTTTTGCAGGTGCGTATAGCCCGGCATAATTACGCCGAGGTTTTTTTCGGCTATGTCCGTCAGCGTGTTTTGGAGGGTTTGAATCCCCCCGCGTATTTTTTCACACGCCTCACGCAGGTACAAACGCAGGTCGAGGGCAACTTGGTCGTTGCGGCTTCGCCCTGTATGCAGTTTTTTCCCCACATCGCCAATCCGCTCGATCAAGAGGGATTCGACGTTCATGTGAATATCCTCCGCTTCAACGGAAAATTCAACTTGCCCCTGTTCGACGTCGGCAAGAATCCCGCCAAGCGCGTCTATAATCACCTCCGCGTCGGCGCGGGGGATAATGCCCTGTTTGCCCAACATGGCACAGTGCGCGATACTGCCGTCGATGTCCTGACGGTACAGCCTTGCGTCAAAGCGGATTGAGGAGTTATAATCGTCCACCGCCGCGTCAGTGGATTTGGAAAATCTGCCGCCCCACAATTTCATAGGCGTTCCTGTCCTTTCCGGTTTTCGTTCAGCATTAACGCGCGTACTTTCAGCGGCAACCCGAACAGATTGATAAAGCCCTCGGAATCCTTTTGATTATACACCTCGTCCCGCCCGAACGTCGCGATTTCCTCACTGTACAGCGAATAGGGCGACTTCGCGCCGGCGGGGGTGCAACTGCCTTTGTACAGTTTCAGACGTACCGTTCCCGTCACCGTCTTTTGTGTTTCGTCCACAAACGCCGAAAGCGCCTCGCGCAAGGGCGTGTACCAATTGCCGTCGTATACCAATTCCGCGAACTTGATCGCCGCCTGCTCCTTATAGTGCAAGGTCTGCCTGTCAAGGCAAAGATACTCCAATTCACGGTGCGCCGCGTACAGCACGGTACCGCCCGGCGTTTCATACACGCCTCGGCTTTTCATACCTACAAGGCGGTTTTCCACAAGGTCGTCGATGCCGACGCCGTTCGCCCCCGCGATTGCGTTTAACTTTTTCACCAACGCCGCCGGCGCGTAGGTTTGACCGTCTATTTTTACGGGAATACCGCGCTCGAAGTCAATTTCCACATAAGTCGGAGAATCCGGCGCCGCCTCGGGCGAAACCATAAGTTGCAGCAGACTGTCAAGGCGCGGTTCGTTCCACGGATCCTCTAAATCCGCGCCCTCGTGGGAAAGGTGCCAGAGGTTTCTATCCATGCTGTAATTTTCCTCTTTCGTCACAGGGATTGGAATATTCCGCTCCCGCGCGTAATCGATTGCGTCGTCCCGCGACCGAATCTCCCAAATTCGCCACGGCGCAATGATTTTCAGCCGCGGCGCAAGCGCTTTCACCGTCAGTTCAAAGCGCACTTGATCATTTCCCTTGCCTGTCGCGCCGTGACAAATCGCCGTCGCGCCCTCCCGCAGCGCGATTTCCACCAGCCGCTTCGCGATACACGGCCGCGCGTGGGACGTGCCGAGCAAGTATTTCCCCTCGTACACCGCGTGTGCTTTGAGGGTGGGGAAAATAAAATCGGTCACGTATTCCTCCTGCAAATCCTCGATGTACAGTTTTGACGCGCCTGTTTTCAACGCCTTTTCCTCTAACCCCTCTGTTTCCTTGCCCTGCCCGACGTCACCGCATACCGCGATCACCTCATAATCGTAGTTTTCTTTGAGCCACGGAATAATAATCGACGTGTCAAGTCCTCCCGAATAAGCCAAAACTACTTTTTCTTTAGCCATAACACAACCTCCCCAAAGTATAGACCCGCCCACTTGCGATTCTTTTTGAACGGCTCTTATTATACCAAAAACGTTGGAAAAAATCAACGATTATTTCAAAGCGAGTATCAACTCTTTTGCCTTTTCCAACTGTTTGTCCACTTCGACCTCCGTTTCCCCCGCCGCTTCCATAATTTTGATCTGCGTCGTAAGGTCCGCCGTGCCGTAGACAAATAACCCCGCGTCACGCTGAAAATTCGATACCATCAGTTCCGTCTGCTCGTTATACACCTCGTCCACGGTATCCATCGGGTATCCCATGAGTTCCAAACGCTGTTCCACCGCAAGCACGTCCTTGCCGACCGCGCCGAAAGTCAGCGTCCGTTCGCCTGTAATCGGCTCTAAAACAGAGGTATCCGGCTTTTCCGTCGTGTTGCGCACCCAATAATCCGGCGTAATGCCGACCTCGTGAATGTACGCGCCGCTCGGCGTAAGGTATTTCGCGATGGTAAGCCACATCGCGCCGCCGTTTTTCAAATGTACGCTCTGTTGCACGGTGCCCTTGCCGAACGTCGTTTTCCCCGCCAAAACGCCCGCGCCGTGGTCTTGGATCGCCGCCGCCACGATTTCCGAAGCGGATGCGCTGTACTCGTTCACCAGCACCACCGTCTTGAATTTTATATCGGTACGCGCCGCGCGGTATTCGGTGTTTTTTTCGGGATTTTGGAAGTCCTCACTGACAACTATCACGTCGTCGGGAACGAAGTAACTTGCCGCCCGAACCGCCTCGCTAAGCAGTCCCCCCAAATTATAGCGCAAATCAAGGATCACCTTGTCAACGCCTTGCCTTGCCAAATCGCGGAGCGCATCGTCAAGATACACGCCCGTGTTGGCGTTAAACGTAGAAATCGCGACGTATCCCGCGTTGTTTTCGCCAAGCGCGTAATGGGTAACGGGGTTGATTTTGATCACATCGCGCGTAACGGTAAACATCAACTGTTCCCCGCCCCGCGTAACGCCGATTTCGACCGGCGTTCCCCGCTCTCCGCGTATGAGCGCGACGGTTTGGTCTAACACATAGCCCCGAATGTCCTCGCCGTCCACGCTGACGATGACGTCCCCCGCCTGTATTCCCGCGAGTTGCGCCGGAGAGCCCTTGATCGGCGAACCGACAAGGGTAACACCGTCGTACTCCGAAACGTTGATGCCGATTCCCTCAAACTGACCGCTGACCTGCTCCGACCTGCCCTCGTACTCCTCGATAGTAAGGTAGCGCGAGTTTTCGTCCAGAATACCGTACGCGCCCTTTGCCATTTCGTCAAACAGTTCGGGGTGTTCCTTTAACACCTCTTTGATTGCCGCGTCCAACAGTTCCTCCCGCGTCACGCCAAAGCGGTATTGTTTTTCCGTAATGCTCAGTATCGTATTGAAAAATCCGTACATTTTTTCCCCGTCCGTGACGTCAATCTGCGGGGTAAACGCCGCGAACACGGTTCCCCCCGTCAGCAACAGACATAACAACAGCGATATCATCTTTTTACCCAAATTCATACTCCTCCGCCTTTCCCGCTCGCCAAATTACCGCAAGGCCCCTCCGCGCGTGTAACCCGGCGGTTTTTTACTCCTGCGGCATATAAAAATATACCGCGCGGATTTCACCGTCCTCCGTCAAGCCGCCCAACAGATAAATATCCCGGTCTAACGCGGCAAGCCCGATTTCCTCAAGACGCAAAGCCGTGTCAAGCGACGCAAGGGCATACTTCCCCTCCGTAACCTCACGCCACGCGCCGTTTGCGTAGTGCCGCGCGTTCGTCAAAATCAACCGTTCGCCGTCACGCAAGTACAGCCTGCCCCGGTACAGCCTATGCGCGGGAATGTCCTCCCTGTCGCGCCACAGCACATACGCCGTACCGCTTTTGTTCACCAACGCGCAATAATATTCCTCCGCGTTCGGCTGTACCCCCGCCGCTACCTCGCCGTTCGCGAGGTAGAGCGTTTCGTGGTTCGTTTTCACGTCCGCGCCCAAGGAACGCGCAACGCTGAACGAACCGTTGACCGCGCCGAAACGCGCCATTCCCTTAAAAAGCGGGGTGAAATCCGCGCTGTTCGGGCGAAGTGCCTTACCGTTCGGGCAAAGCAGACCCGCGTACAACGCGCCCGCTACAGCGGCGCGGTATTGCTTGCCGACGTACCCCCAATCCCTATAAAGGCGAAGTACATCTTGGTCTACCGCCGTTTCAACGCCCAACCTGCCGACCACGCGGCTCACCGCCTCTTCCAGGGTGACGGA
The DNA here is from genome assembly GCA_031255355.1 of Clostridiales bacterium. Lineage (GTDB taxonomy): Bacteria > Bacillota > Clostridia > Monoglobales > Firm-18 > JAIRSR01. Next base: position 2,834 of record JAIRSR010000233.1, on the reverse strand, counting down.
TCGCGCCGCGCCGGAATCGTCCGCGTAAACGGATATTGCCGCCGCAACCGCCGCCGCTATCACAACCGCCGTGATTTTTTTCAGCATACCGCCGCCGTCACATCCTCTCGGGCGCGTCCACCGCCAAAATCCCCAACACGTTCGCCAAGGCGATCCGTGCGCTGTCGATGAGTTTCAGCCGCGCGTCACGCAGATTTTCATCGTCCACGTTGACGCGGCAAGCATTGTAAAAGGAGTGAAAACCGTTCGCGAGTTCCGACGCGTATCTGGTCATGCGGGACGGTTCCAACGTTTTTGCCGCCGCTGTAATCTCATCGGGAAATTCACTGATTTTGCGCAGCAGCGCGAGTTCCGCGTCGTCCGTCAACAGGGGCAAGCAAACACCGCCGCACGGCTTGACGGTAACGCCCTCCTCCCGCAACAGGCGAATAATGGCGCAAATCCGCGCGTGGGCGTACTGCACGTAGTACACGGGATTGTCATTGCTCTGCTCTACCGCCAAATCGAGGTCGAAATCAAAATGACTGCCCGCGTTCCTCATGTTAAAGAAAAAACGCGCGGCATCGATGCCGATTTCCTCTAACAAATCCTCCAAAGTGATTGCCTTGCCGCTCCGCTTCGACATACGCGCCGCCTCGCCGCCCCGCATCAGACGGACAAGTTGCATCAGCACGATTTCAAGCCTGTCCGGGTCTACGCCGACCGCCTCCATAGCGGTTTTCATACGCGCCACATGACCGTGGTGATCCGCGCCCCAAACGTCGATGACCTTGTCGAAACCCCGCGTCAAAAATTTGTTCCTGTGGTACGCAATATCGGCGGCAAAGTATGTGGGAACGCCGTTCGCGCGGACAAGAACCTCGTCCTTTTCCCCGTCCCCCGACGCCTTGAACCACAACGCGCCCTCTTTTTCATAGGTATAACCCTTTTCCCGCAGCAGCGATAACACCTTGTCCACTTCGCCGCTGTCGTAAAGCGCGCTTTCCCGAAACCACACGTCGTAATCGACGCGGTACGCCGCCAGCGTTTTCCGCATCATCTCTATATTTTCGGCAAGCGAAAAGGCGATCAACGCCTTTTTCCGCGTTTCGGAATCGGCGCGGACGTAGCCGTCGCCGTTTTTGTCAAGAAATTCCTTTGCCCGCGCGGTAATATCCCCGCCTTGGTACCACTCCTCGTGAAACGGCACGTCTACGCCGCACAGTTGCAGGTACCGCGCTTCCAAGGAACAGCCGAATTTTTCTATCTGATTGCCCGCGTCGTTCAAGTAAAATTCCCGCGTTACGCTGTATCCCGCGAAGTCCAGCACGTTCGCCATAGCGTCGCCGAGCGCACCGCCCCGCGCGTTGCCCATGTGCATCGGGCCTGTGGGATTGGCGCTGACGAACTCAACCATCACTTTTTCGCCGCCGCCAACGTCCGATTCGCCGTACCTCCCGCCAAGACGCTCTACCAGCGGAAGTACGTCGTACAGCCAACGGTTGCTTAGGAAAAAGTTGATAAACCCGGGGCCCGCGACCTCTACACGGTCAATATACGTCCCCTCGGTGGACAACGCGCCGACCAACTTGTCCGCCGCCGCGCGGGGCGGGATTCCCGCGCTTTTCGCGAGCAACAACGCGGCATTTGCGGAAAAATCGCCGTTGACGCGCTCTCTCGGGGTTTCCACCGCAAACGGAACAGGCGCGAACCCGCACCGCCGCGCCGCGTCCTCCACCGCCGTGGTGATTTGCTCTCTTATCGTTTGTTTGATATTGGTCATTTGCAAACTCCCTTTCTTTTTAGAGCCTGTCTAAAATCTATTTAACATTCCCGGATACGCAAATGAAAATCATTGCTCCCTGAGGCGTTGTTGTCGATTTCCACGCGGTACTCCGCAGAGATTTCCCCGCCGTTTTCCGACACGTCAATACTAACGTTGTTCGACCTCACGCCTATGGTAAACGCGCCGAACGGCGTTTCATAACAGCAAAGGTGCCGCCGCCCTTTCTCGAAAATCATCTGGCTGTTATTCTGTCCGCAACGGAGCATGGTGATTTTATCCGCTTCAATTTTGAGGGTCGTCGTGGTGCCGACCATTCCTGTCACTTCTGTTTCGTCATATGTAACGTAGTAATTTCCGTCCTCTTTATAGTAACTGCCCTCTGTGACCAATTCAATTTCGCCGTGTTCCTCGCCGTCCGTCTGTCGTCCCTTGAGAGAAATAATAACATCCTTTTTCATCGGCTTATCCTCCGTAATCAGTATCGTTCAATGTCAATCCGCGACACACCGCCGGAAATTTCCCGACGCATATACAAACTGCCGTAGTACGAAAAATTATCCACAGTATCGCTGACAAAGTACTTGTATTCCGCTTCGCGGCAAGCCAGCATACCGCGCTGTTCCAACAAATCCCGCGCGTACCGCGCGGTAGGCGCACCCGAATCAATCAGCGCGGTACCGCTTCCCATTATATCAGATATTACGCCTTTTAGCAAAGGATAATGTGTACAGCCGAGGATTACCGTATCCACCCCCGCGTCTTTCAGCGGCGTTAAGTAATCCTCCGCAATCAGCCGGGCGGCGGTACCGTCCGTGTATCCGTTTTCCACCAACGGAACAAACATGGGACACGCCCGGGGCAGCACCTCAATTTCACCGTCCAACGCCTTGATCCGCCGTTCATACGCGCCGCTGGACACCGTCCCGGGCGTACCGATAATACCGATTTTCTTATTCACCGTCGCCGCCGCCGCCGCTTCCGCCGTGGAGGAAACCACGCCGATGACAGGGAGGTTAAATTGTTCCGTTACGTATTCCAACGCGACGGAACTCGCCGTACCGCACGCGAT
>JAIRSR010000223.1 GCA_031255355.1 Clostridiales bacterium | reverse complement strand
ACCTAAAAATATCCCTACACCAGCGCAAATCCTCCTCCGTAACACAAGCGGTCAACTTCAGCAAAAGGACGTATACCGACGCGGCAAGCGGGATCCCGAGCGGCAGCGGAAGCCCTCCGCAAAGCCGCGACAGGACAATCGCGCCCAGCACACACAACACCGCTTTCGCGGCGCAAAGCGGCTGCGGGGTAAACGCCGCAGACTTCATCAGCCGCCGCAGACTGAGCGCGAAGTTCAGCGCCCGCCCGAAAAACACCGTAAAAATATACCCCGCTACGGCGTATTTCGGCAAGAGGGTGTAAATCAACGCTACACTCACCGCCGCGTCAATAATATTATAGCGCATGGCGCGGAGTTGCTCCCCCATCCCCTTTAGCATACCGTCCACCACCGCGTCCAGATAAGTCACAGGAATCATCGGCGCGAGAATCAAGATAAACCGCGCCGCTTCACCGTTTTTGTAGATCGCGGGCCCCAACTCCCCCGCAAACCGCAAAAACAGGAACATCACCCCGACCGACGTAATCATTCCCAGATGAAACACGCGGTTGACAATATAAGTCAGCCGCTTTTCCGCACCCCGGGCGCGGCATTCCGCGAGTTCCGGCACAATCAGTTCCGAAACGGCGTCGAGCAGTACCGACGGAAACATCAACAGCGGAAGCGCCATGCCGTGAACAACGCCGTATACCGCGAGTGCGTTTTCCCCCGACGCGCCGCTCCTTTTCAAGCCGTAAGGAACCAACAAATGCTGTGCCGTCCGCATACCTGAGGTAACATACGCGCTCAACGCCACGGGAAGCGCGATCCGAAACATACGCGGGACTAAGCCGCGCCGCGCCCCGCCGCCGCCTTTTTTCAGCCGCCGCGCGTCCGCGCGGTACAGCAGGAACAACAGCGCGGAGGAGGAAAATTCCCCGGCGCAAACCCCCGCGACAATCGCCGCGCAAGCGTATTCCATATTCATAGGCGACTGCTCCGCCGGTGTGAGTGCGGCAAGGCACAACGCCGTAACCGCGACGCGCAGCAGTTGCTCGATCACCTGCACGGCGGCGGACTTCGCGGCGTGACGCGCGGCGGTGAAGTAGCCCCCGAACACCGCCGAAGCCGCGACGAACGGCAAACTGACCGCCAGCATACGCAGTGACAACGCCGCCCGCGCGTCGCCCAGCCAAGACGCGCAAATTTCCCCGGCAAAGGCAAACAACAACGCCGCGACGGTTCCCCCGCAAACCCCGCTGTAGGTAAGGCAAACGCGCACAGACCGCCGCGCTTCCGCAAGCCTGCCGACCCCGAGTTCCTCCGCAACCAGGCGCGTCGCCGCAAGCCGTATGCCCGAGGTCGCGAGCGTAACGGCAAAAAAGTAGACGGAAAGAATCAGTTGAAACAGCCCGATTCCCTCCGAACCGATTTTGTTGGAAAGATAAACTTGAAACGCCATTGCGATCGTGCGCATCAAAAGCGAAGCCGCCGTGAGCAAAATGACGTTGATGAACAGCACTTTGACGCTTTTCATGATACCCCCCTTTCGCGGCGGCTTCCCGCCGAAAGGCGCGGCGCGAAAGAAACCCGCTTCTATTATGTATGCGGGAGGGGCGGTATTTATTGCGCTTGACAAGCGTATTTGAAAAAAACAGACGGGAAAACCGCGCTAATTCCCGCGCGGCGGCTCCGCGTTGGCGGCGCGGTCCTCCTCCGCCTCTATGTACATTTTTTCCGTCGCGATTTGCGCGTCCTGCAACACCGTAACCGCGTCCGTAAGCGCGTTAAACAGCGTTTTGTACGCCGCCCGATAATCCATAATTTACACCCCTGTATCATAAAATTAAAGCCCAATCATATTATAGGGTAATCTACCCTATTTGTCAATAGGGAAATATGCCATAATAATATTCGGGGGTGAAAAATAATGAGCCGGTTGGCGCGACTCCGAAAGGAAAAAGGCTACACACAGGTGAAAATGCAAATGCTGACGGGGATTGACCAAAGCGATTACTCAAAAATCGAGCGCGGATTGAAGCAACCCACGTTTGAACAGTTAATCAGTCTTGCGGGGGTGTTGGAAACCAGCATGGATTACCTTGCGGGGCTGACGGATACCAGACAGCCGTACCCCCGCAGCGGTCTTACTTGTGATAATTCTCACCGCTGATAATTTTGAACGCGCGGTACAACTGTTCCGTCAGAAGCACCCGCGCGAGTTGGTGCGGAAAGGTCATTTTCGACAGGGACAGCCGCAACCGTCCCGCGCTTTTGATTTTTTCGTCCAAGCCGAGGGAACCGCCGATGACAAAGGTAACGCGCGACCCGCCCTCGACGGCGTGACGGCGCAGAAACTCCGCCAACGCCTCGCTGGTCAACTGTTCGCCCTCGACGCAAAGCGGCACGCATATGCCCTTGATTTTCGGCAAAATCAACGCCGCCTCACGCGCCGTCGAATTTTGATCGTCGGGGAAATCCCGCACTTCGGCAATCTGAAACGCACAATAGCGCGAAAGCCGCTTGGCGTAGTCGCTCACGGCGTTTTTTGCGTACCCGTCCCGCAGTTTTCCCACCGCGACGATCCCGAGTTCCGTCACAGCCCGATGACCGCGCTGGCGTGATAGCGCGGCGCAACGCCCATTTGAACGTCCGTTCCCACGCGTATGCCGCCGCGCTCCAAGATGTTCGCCACCGTCGCGAATGCCGCGCGTTCAGAGTTATTTTCCTTGCTCAAATGCCCGAGCAGCAGTGTTTTCGTGCCGTCCCGCACCAACCGCAGCGCGAACTCCCCCGCGTCGTCATTGCAAAGATGCCCCCGCGCACCGCGAATCCTGTTCTTGAGGTGATAGGGGTACGGCCCGTTTTCCAACATATCCGCGTCATAGTTCGCCTCAAGCAGCACCGTGTCACAGCCGGAAACCGCCGCCCGCACGCCGTCGCTGATATGCCCGATGTCCGTCGCCACCGCCAAACGCCGCCCGCCTGCGTCAAAGCGGTAGCCTGTCGGCTGATTCGCGTCATGGGGAATGTCAAACGGCGTAACGCCGATACCGCCAATGTCCATTTGGTCGTTGTTGTCAAAAATCCTGACGTTTTTCGGCGCGATCCCGCCGATACACATACCGTTCCACGTCCCCCTGCTGGCGACGACGGGAATATCAAACCTGCGCGACAAAACGCCGACCCCCTGTGTATGGTCGGTATGCTCATGCGTGACCAATATGTAGTCGATCGCGGACGGTTCCGCGCCGATGCCGCAAAGACACGCTTCCGCTTGCCTGCCGCTGATGCCGCAATCAATTAAAATCCGCGTTCCGTTGTGAGAGAGAAACACCGCGTTGCCGCTGCTCCCGCTCACCAAAGTACACAGTCTTGTCATACCACTTCTCCGATACTCTTGATTTCGCTGTCGCCGCGCCGCGCGATTTGCGCCCCCAACGCGCGGAGTTTCGCCTCTAAATCCTCATACCCTCTATCGATATGCCGCAGTTCGCGGATCTCGGTAACGCCCCGCGCCATCAGTCCCGCAATCACCATGCTTGCCCCCGCGCGGAGGTCTGTCGCCTTGACCGGTGCGCCGGACAGCGTTTCCACACCCTCGATTACCGCGAGTTTCCCGTCTACGCTGATTTTCGCGCCCAGCCGCCGCAATTCGTCCACGTATTGGAAGCGGTTGTCCCACACACTTTCGGTAATGACGGACGTTCCCCGCGCCGCGCTCAAAAGTGTAACGATTTGCGGCTGTAAATCCGTCGGGAATCCGGGGTACGGCAGTGTTTTTACGTTCGCCTTGCGGAGCGGCCCGTCGCGGCTGACGCGGATACTGTCGCCGTACTCCTCGACGGACGTATTCATCTCCACCAACTTCGCCGTCAGACTTTCCAAATGCTTCGGGATCACATTTTTGACAAGCACGTCGCCCGCTGTCGCGGCGGCGGCAATCATAAAGGTTCCCGCCTCGATTTGGTCGGGGATAATGGTGTATGTACCCCCGCCCATTTTTTCAACGCCGTTGATTTTGATGGTGTCCGTTCCCGCGCCGCGCACGTTCGCGCCCATCGCGCTCAAAAAGTTCGCCACATCCACGACGTGCGGCTCCTTTGACGCGTTCTCAATGATCGTGGTACCCTCCGCGCGTGTCGCCGCGAGCATGATGTTGATCGTCGCGCCGACGCTTGCCACGTCCATATAAATCTGCGCCGCGCGGAGTTTTACGGCGTGTGCTTCGATAACGCCCTTGTCGATTCCGACTTTCGCGCCGAGTGCCTCGAAGCCCTTGATGTGCATATCAATCGGGCGCGTCCCGAAGTTACAGCCGCCCGGCGGCGGCACTTCCGCGTGGTGGAACCGCCCCAAAAGCGCACCCAAAAGGTAGTACGACGCACGCATCTTCCGCGTCATTTCATACGGTGCGGAAAAACCGTTGATTTTTTCACAGTTGATTTCCAGGCAGTGTCCGTCGATATATTTCACCCTCGCGCCAAGGCAGCGCAAAATATCGACGATAACGTCCACATCCTTAATCGCGGGGACGTTCTCGATCCTGCACGTTCCCTCCACCAGCAAAGCGGCGGGAATCACAGCAACCGCGGCGTTTTTCGCGCCGCTTATGGTCACTTCCCCGCTTAAACGCTTGCCGCCCATAATCACAAATTTATCCAAAAACTTCACCTGCCATTATTCGTAATATGCCGCTTCCTCCCCGCCGCGAACCGCCGCAAACGCGGCAAAACCGCCTGCGGCGGGAACAGTCAAAGTTATTATACCACTAAACCGCCGTATATACAACATTTTTCAAAAATTTCCACAAAAAATTTTTACTGCCCGCGCCTATGTATAACAAATTGCTCCCCATGCAATAATATATACCGTAAGTTAAACTGTGATAATCAAAGGAGTTGTAAGCATGGACAGTTTCGCGTTAATCTTAGTGATTATAGGCGCGCTCAATTGGGGCGCTGTCGGCATATTCGGGGTTGACATTCTCGCTGCGGTTTTCGGCGGTCAGACCGCCGCAGTAAGCAGAATCATCTACACATTGGTCGGGCTTTGCGGCCTGTGGTCAATTACTCTGCTGTTTCGGGAGCGGGAAAACGCCGCCATTAGAGATAAGGGATAACCACTTTCGCGGGCGGGAAATTTTTCCGCCCGCCTTTACATACACCGCGCCGTGTGGTATAATAAATGCAATAATCCTGTCCCAAACCCGCGAAAGGGCGCGGGACAAGTCTAACGATTGCGGAGTTGATAAATTTGAAAACAAGAACAAGATTCGCGCCCAGCCCGACGGGGTACATGCACATCGGGAACCTGAGAACGGCGCTTTACGCCTATTTGATTGCCAAATCGCGGGGCGGGGAGTTCATTCTCCGTATAGAGGATACCGACCGGGAACGCTACGTAGAGGGCGCGGTAGACATGATTTACAGCACGTTGCGGGAAACGGGATTGGTGTGGGACGAGGGTCCCGACATCGGCGGCGGTTGCGGTCCGTACATTCAAAGCGAACGCCGCGAATTATATCAGCGGTACGCGCGTGAGTTGGTCGAAAAGGGCGGGGCGTACTACTGCTTCTGCGACAAGGCGCGTATCGACGAGGCGCGGGCGCGGCAGGAGGCGCAAAAACTTACTCCCAAATATGACGGTCATTGCGACGGACTGTCAAAAGACGAGGTCGAAAAAAGGCTTGCCGCCGGTGTGCCGTACGTCATACGCCAGCGTATGCCCAAAAGCGGAACGACTTCATTTGACGATGTGATTTTCGGCACAATCACGGTGGAAAATGAGTCGTTAGACGACGGAATCCTGCTGAAATCGGACGGACTGCCTACGTACAACTTCGCCAATGTGGTGGACGACCATTTGATGCACATCACCCATGTGGTGCGCGGAAGCGAGTACCTTTCCTCCACGCCGAAATACAACCTGCTGTACGGCGCGTTCGGCTGGGAAGTTCCGGCGTACATACATTGCAGCCCCGTCATGCGCGACCATTCCCGCAAACTATCAAAGCGCGAGGGCGACGCGTCCTACGAGGATTTTATCAAAAAGGGCTATCTGAAAGAAGCGGTACTGAATTACATTGCGCTGCTCGGTTGGAGTCCCCAGGGGGAGCGGGAAAAATTCACTCTGGAGGAACTTGTCGAAGCGTTTGACGTGAAGGGGATTAGCAAGTCGCCCGCCATTTTTGACGAGGCAAAGTTGGCGTGGCTGAACGGCGAATATATCAGAGAACTTCCGCCGGAGCAATTTCATAGCCTTGCGCTTCCGTTTATCGCTCTTGCCGTCAAAAATAAAGCGGCGGACACGCTGAAAATCAGTGCCTTGCTGCAAAAGCGGTGCGAACGGCTCTCGGACATTCCCGAACAAGTGGATTTCTTTGACGCGGTACCCGAATATGACACGGAACTTTATACCCATAAAAAAATGAAAACCGACCCGCAAACGTCGAAAACCGCGCTGAACGCCATTTTGCCCGTGTTGGAACACCTGTCCGAATGGTCACAGGAAGCCGTCCACGACGCGCTGATTGCGCTTGCGGAACAGTCGGGCGTGAAAAACGGTCAATTGATGTACCCGCTCAGAATCGCGCTCTCGGGTAAGGCGGTCACGCCGGGCGGCGGCGTGGAACTCGCCGTCATTCTGGGCAGAGAGGAAACGCTGTCACGCCTGAACGCCGCGATAGAAAAATTATGCTGAGGATTGAAAAGGCAAATGCACCGTCCCGCTGCTCTGCAAAAAGAGTTGACTAACTCCAAAACGAAGTTTATAATTAAATTGTGCAAAAATGTGAATAACAAATGATATTTGCGGCGAGGGGCGGTTTGCATGATTGTTCAAAATGGAGTTGCAGAGAAATCAGACCGTGATGAATACCTTAAAAAGTTTTGTGACGATGCAATAAAAGCAATAAAAATGTATGATAAAGAAATATCTAACAATGTCAATAAGCGAATTGTAAAAGACTTTTACAAAGATTTTTGGCGTGGCATAGGTATTAGTTCGGCGACTGAGCCTGTCATAAAATGGATAGTCTTTTCAAAGTTATGCCTTAAATATAAAATGTGGTCGGAATGTCCTTGTTTTTATTCGGATAAAAAACAACTTGATTTGGGGATATATTTAGAAGATGATTACGAAACACCGGATATTGCAATAGAAATGAAGTGGGCAGGGTTCAGTGCTGATCATCGACTTTTTTCTAACCGGCTTGAACATATGATAAATGATGTTACGAAGATGTATAAACCCAAAGTACATTCAAATAAATATTTTATGCAGTTCGCATTTATAAATAAAAATGCGTGGCATAACATAGACGAGATAATCGAAAATGTTCAAAATGATTTTGACAATAGAACTAAGTCACATCAATTTAGAAATGGCAAACTTAGTTTTTTTACAAAAAGAAAATTTTTGCCTGCTGATGTTGAGCATAAGGACGTTTATTTTGTTATGTTAGTTTGGAAAATTACTACAAAGTAATGGAATATTCGGTGGGTTTGATACACTTGCGGAAAAATAAATGTAACGCTATCATATGCAGTATGAATGCAAAGGGGCGTATGTTGGCAAAAACAAGGGGACAGTTCATTTGCTTGAAAACATCTAAACACAGGGGACGGTTCTATGATTTGGCGAATTAAGGAAAATTCGCTATATTAACGGGATAATGACACACCGGAAATCGCAAGAGAAACAAGCGGAATACATACAACATTTAGCGGAATACATCACCAAAGCGAAAATCACAGAACCGTCCCCTGTGTTAGAACCGTCCCCTGTGTTATGAACGACCTTGTGCAGATTCAAGTGCTACGCGAGGGAATATTGCGAAAACGATATATCGTATAATGATGGGATTATAACTAAATGGGAAAATCATCATCTCTATGACATACACATAAATGTTACTTAGAAACGCAGTTATAGTATTTTATAAATAATGATATAGTTTTGTCTGCTCTTGAAATTCTTAAATAGTAATGTGAAGGCGGGTCTTTTATATGAGAAAATTACTGTGCATGATTGGATTGATTTTTGGGTTTTCTGTTTTGGCAGTTTATTCATATGCGACATTACCTCAAGAAGATATAATTGCTCCAATTTCGCTGAGGGTTTCGCAAATTTTTGAATTTACAGCATTTAATGAAACTATAAAATCGTCGGAATCAAATCAACGGGGTATTGAAACAAAAAGTGAAACTTATACGATTAAGCATGAAAAAGATGAGACAGCATATACTGTAGTCTTTTCTTGGAATGTTGTTCCGTTATATATTGCCTATCCCGAATTAGTCAATAATCCAATTTACCGTGGAAAGAACAATGTAGGCTTTAATCAAAACTATAAAATACAACTTTTTAATGCAAATAATGATTTGTTACAGTATATTCCTTTGGAAAATGATGTTGTTGCCGGCATATACTTTGATGATGTAAATTTTGATGATTACACAGACATAATAGTAAACACCGGTGGCACTTTGAACGAAACACATGATTTATACCTTTGGGAAACAACTACTCGGAATTTCAAAAAAGTGATTTATGAGGGATTTGAAATGCTGTCTTATTTCCAAGTGTATGAGGGATACCTTATGAATTGGGCGAAAGCCACCGCAATGACCGGAGTCGTGCAGAAATTGGTGTGGAACGGAAATACGCTTGCGTTGGACGTTCCCCC
>JAIRSR010000097.1 GCA_031255355.1 Clostridiales bacterium | reverse complement strand
ACACGCAAAAATTGAAAGGGTACTTCCTCGCCACGCAAAACGACCTTGAAACACAGCGCAAAACCGGAGTCATCGGCGCGTTGTCGCTGTACCTGGACTTCATCAATATATTCCTGCGGCTGCTTAGGATTTTCGGAAAGAGAAATTAGTGCTTGCAATTTCATGACATATGTGATAAAATAATTTACGTGCTTCGCGTGAGGGAGCCTCCGCCGGAAATGGCGTTCGGGGGTTCTTTGCGCGTCAGGCCTGTTCCGAAGCCTTTTGCGGCGGGGTTCCAATGGATTCCCGGCGGGTTCCGGCGGGTCGGCACAAATACGCGCGTCTGTCGCTTCTTATGCTTCAACTGACAGACGGAGGTAAAAATAAGGAGGAAAAGTTCATGGGCGTTATTTCAATGAAACAACTTTTGGAGGCCGGCGTTCATTTCGGTCACCAAACACGCAGATGGAATCCGAAAATGGCGGAGTACATTTTCACCGAAAGAAACGGCATTTACATCATTGATTTGCAGAAAACCGCGCGAAAGGTGGAGGAGGCATACGCCTTTGTCCGCGACACGGTTTTGGACGGCAAAACGATTTTGTTTGTCGGGACGAAAAAGCAGGCGCAGGAGGCGATTGCCGAGGACGCGAAGCGGGTAGAGATGTATTATGTCAACAACCGCTGGCTGGGCGGTATGCTGACGAACTTCAAGACCATCAGACGCAGTATAGACAGGCTGTATCAGTTGGAAAAAATGGAGCAGGACGGCACATTTGAGTTGCTTCCCAAAAAAGAAGTTTTGAAGTTGCGCAAGGAAATGGAGCGTTTGGAAAAGAATTTCGGCGGCATCAAGGAAATGAAAAAAATGCCGGGCGTGATTTTTGTGGTAGACCCCCGCAAAGAGAAAATCGCTATCGCCGAGGCGAAGCGGCTGGACATTCCCGTCGTCGCGATTGTGGACACCAACTGTGACCCGGAGGAAGTCGATTACGTAATCCCGGGGAACGACGACGCGATCCGCGCCGTTAAGTTGATTGTGGAAACTATGGCGAACGCCGTCATGGAGGGCAGACAGGGTGAGTCTTTCGCGGACGAGGAAGCGGCAAAGAGCGGCGAAACGGAAGCGTTGGTCGCGGAGTAAGCGGCGCGGCGACGCGGAAAAACCGCTGTAAATCGAGGATAAAGGAGTTAAAATATATATGATTACTGCTGAAAGCGTAAAGGAATTAAGAGAGAAAACAGGATGCGGCATGATGGACTGCAAAAGAGCGTTGACCGAAGCGGGAGGCGACGCTGAAAAGGCGATTGAACTTCTGCGCGAAAAGGGGCTTGCCACCGCCGCGAAAAAGTCAGGGCGAATTGCCTCGGAGGGTATTGTAAACGTTGCCGTAGAGGGAAACATCGGCGTTGTGGTTGAGGTGAACGCCGAAACGGACTTTGTTGCGAAAAATGACGACTTCCAAAAATTTGTCGGCGATGTTACCAAGCAGATTATTACCGCCGCGCCTACCGATGTTCCCGCGCTGTTGGAACAGGCGTTCGTTGACGACGGTTCCGTGACGGTCGGGCAGATGCTGACGGAAAAAATCGCGAAAATCGGCGAAAATATGAACATCAGACGTTTTGAGAGGATCGAGGGCGTTACCGAGGGATATATCCACGGCGGCGGCAGAATCGGCGTATTGGTGCAGTTTGACACCGACGCGGCGACAGCCGCGAAGCCCGCTTTTAAGGAATTTGCGAAAGATATGGCGATGCAGGTCGCGGCGGCGTTTCCGCAATATGTGCAGATCGCGGACGTGGACAGCGCGGTGATTGAAAAGGAAAAGGAAATCCTTGCCGCGCAAGCGTTGAACGAGGGCAAGCCGGAGGCGATTATCGGCAAAATGGTAGAGGGCAGAATCGCTAAATTCTATAAGGAAGTTTGCATTGTCGAACAGCCGTTTATCAAGGACCCGGACAAGACGGTCAAGGCACTGATTAAGGAAAAGGAAGCGGAGTTAGGCGCGGCTATTCAGTTGGTGCGGTTCGTTCGCTACGAAAAGGGCGAGGGGCTGGAGAAAAAAGAGGAGAATTTTGCCGACGAAGTTGCCGGAATGATGAAATAATTCATGATGAAATAATTCGTGAGAAATAATTCGTGTGTTTATAAACAACAATCCCCCCGAGGTATATCGGGGGGATTGTTGTTTTACTATCTCAAATAAAACTGTTTTGTTACGTCAAATCACGTCAAATCAAACCAAACCCGCCGCGCCGTCAAGCGTTCGCCGTTGCCGCAAACCATTCCAAACCATTCCGCGCGGGGGGATTCGTACAGGTCTTTATTATGCTGTGGCGAAAATTTCCTCAAATTCATCCGAGTTGATTTTTTCTTTTTCCAACAGCGCGTTAGCGACCGCGTGCAGTTTTAGGATATTGCGGTTGAGCAAATCGGAGCATCTGTCGTAGGCGTTGTCGATAATCGCTTTCATTTCCGCGTCAATCGCCGCCGCGACATTTTCACTGTAATCCCGCGTTTGCTGCGCGTAATCCCTGCCGATAAACACTTCGGAATGTGCTGACCCGAACGTCATACTGCCGAGCGTATCACTCATGCCGTACTTAACGACCATATTCCGCGCGATAGAGGTAGCGCGTTCAATATCGTTGGACGCGCCTGTGGAAATATCGTCCAACGCCAATTTTTCGGCGACGCGCCCGCCGAGCAAGGTAATAATTTCCTCATTCATATCCGTCTTGGACGCGTAATATTTATCGTCCTTAGGCAGCGAAAGGGTGTATCCCCCCGCGCGTCCGCGCGGAATAATCGATACTTGATGCACCGGGTTCTGCGTCGGCAACAGTTTTGTAATCACCGCGTGACCCGCCTCGTGATATGCCGTGAGTTTGCGCTCTTTTTCCGTAATCACACGCGCCTTTTTTTCGGGGCCGGCGATGACTTTGAT
>JAIRSR010000088.1 GCA_031255355.1 Clostridiales bacterium | reverse complement strand
GAGTTCAGACGTGTGCTCTTCCGATCTGGTTACTGACAGCAATTTCGCAAGCGGCTTACAGCGCGTTAGCGAGGAAAATTACGGGGGTGTATCCAATGATTAAGGTGAAAATACATGAGGTGGCAAAATCGTTGAATTTGAAAAGCGCGGATATTGTAGAGGCGCTTGCCGACTTCGGAGGGAAGCCGAAAACGTACAACAGTTCGCTGATGGTCAACGAACTTGACATCGTTTTTGATTATTTTACGCAAAAGCATCAGGTGGAGGAGTTTACTTTCATTTTGGACAAACTGAAAAACCGGCCGGCAGAGCCTGCCGCGCCCGAAGTTTCTGCGGAGACGATCGCGGAACTGAACAAGCCGATTAAAAAGGAAGCCCGTTACGTTGATACGCGCACCTCGAACGTAGACCTCGAAAAGTTCAACACGGAAAAAATCGATAAATTAGTTCCGGTGAATGTAGACGAAGTTTCCACGCAAAAACAGAGGATTAAAAAAGGCCCCGCAAGGACAAAATATGATAAGCCGTCGGACGACGACCAGAACAAACAGCGCGAGAAAAAGGCGAAAAAAGAAACTGTAACCATTGAAATCCCGGAGGAACTCGCGGTCGGGGAGTTCGCGGAGCGTTTGGGGCAACCCGCCGCAGAGGTGGTAAAGCGTCTGATGCTGCTTGGCGTTATGGCTTCCGTTTCGCAAATGATTGACTTTGACACCGCCGGCTTAATCGCGCAGGACTTCGGCGCGAACGTGAAAAAGGAAATCATTGTTACAGAGGAGGATTTGCTGTTCAACGACGTTGCGGACAGCGAGGAGCAACTTTCCCCGCGTTCCCCCGTCGTAGTGGTAATGGGGCATGTAGACCACGGCAAGACGAAGTTGTTGGATTATATCCGAAAGACCAACGTGATTGACACCGAGGCGGGAGGCATCACACAGCATATCGGCGCGTACCGCGCCCATGTCAACGATAAGGACATCACATTCCTTGACACCCCGGGGCATGAGGCGTTTACCGCCATGCGCGCGCGGGGTGCGCAAGTGACGGACGTAGCCATATTGGTCGTCGCGGCGGACGACGGCATTATGCCGCAGACGGTGGAGGCAATCAACCACGCGAAAGCGGCGGGGATAAGCATTATCGTGGCAATCAACAAAATCGACAAGGAAGCCGCGAACCCCGATAACGTGAAACAGCAACTCACCGAATACGGCCTTGTTACGGAGGAGTGGGGCGGCGATACCATTTGTGTTCCCGTTTCCGCCCTGAAAGGCGACAACGTGGACACCCTTTTGGAAATGGTACTGCTTGCCGCCGATATGAAAGAGTTAAAAGCCAACCCCAACCGCGCGGCAAAGGGCGTTGTCATCGAATCCCGCTTGGATAAAAGTAAGGGCCCGGTGGCGACGGTTCTGGTGCAAAACGGCACGTTAAACGTCGGGGATATTATCGTCGCGGGTACGGCGGTGGGCAGGGTACGCGCTATGGTGGACGACAAGGGCAGACGCATTAAAAAGGCGGGGCCGAGCGTCCCTGTGGAAATTACCGGAATCAGCGAAGCGCCGGACGGCGGCGAAGTGTTCTACGCCGTGGAGGACGAGAAAAAAGCGCGTGACGTTGTGGAAAAGCGCAAACAAAAAATCAAGGATATGTTCAACACCTCCACGCAACCGGTAGTATCCCTCGATTCGCTGTTCGACCAAATCAAACAGGGGCAGGTAAAAACACTGAACCTTATCCTAAAAGCGGACGTGCAAGGCTCCGTCGAGGCGTTGCGGCAGTCGCTGGAAAAAATCACGAACGACGAGGTTAGAATCAACATCATACACGGCGGCGTAGGCGGGATTACGGAATCGGATATCATGCTGGCTTCCGCGTCCAACGCGATTATTATCGGCTTTAACGTGCGTCCCGACGCGGCTACGGCGGATTCCGCGAGTTTGAAAAACGTCGAAATCAGACTGTACAGAATCATCTATCAAGCGATTGAAGAGGTAGAGGCGGCAATGAAAGGCATGTTGGAGCCGACCTACCGCGAAAACGTTTTGGGACATGCCGAAATACGCCGTACCTTTAAGGTTTCCGGCATTGGCACCATAGCGGGTTGTTACGTCTTGGACGGCAAAATCACGCGCAACAGCGAAGTGCGTATCGTGCGCGACAGCATTGTCATTCACGAGGGCAAGTTGGATTCGCTCAAACGCTTTAAGGACGACGCGAAAGAGGTCGCCACAGGGTACGAGTGCGGGATCGGGATCGAACGGTTCAACGACCTCAAAGAGGGCGACATTATTGAAAGTTTCGTTATGGAGGAGGTGCCGCGCTAACCGATTAACGCCGTATTCCGGCGCGGAGAGGGGAGCCGCAAAGCATGGGCGTAAACAGAATCAACAGAATCAATGAGGAAATCAAAAAAGAAATCAGCGCGGTGATTCGGGAACTGAAAGACCCCCGAATCGCGGAGATGACAAGCGTCATCGCGGTGGACGTGACCAAAGATATGCGGTGGTGCAAGGTGTTTGTCAGCGTACTTGGCGACGACGCGCGGCAAGACGGCACCCTAAAGGGTCTGAAAAGCGCGGCGGGCTTTGTGCGGAAAGAAATCGGGCATCGTCTGGGGCTGCGCTACACGCCGGAGGTGCTGTTTCACCTCGACCATTCTATCGCGCACGGGGCGCATATCAACGAGGTGCTGCACAAGATCGGCGGGGAATCGTGATGATGAAAACGATAGCGGAGGTTATTTCAAAATCAAAAAGCGCGGCGATATTTCCGCATGAAAACGCCGACGGCGACTGTTTAGGGTCGGCGTTCGCGCTGAAACTCATTTTGGAACAGGCGGGGAAAAACGCGTGTGTCATTTTAGAGGAACCGCACCCGCGAACGCTCGGCATACTGTACGGCGCGGAGGAGTCGCCGCCGTTTCCCCCCGACATCGCGATTGCCGTGGACTGCGGCGATTTGGAGCGGTTGGGGAGCCGCGCGGCTCGCTTTACGGCGTACGCCGAAACGGTGAACATCGATCACCACCCCACAAACAGCAACTTCGCGCGGTACAACTATGTTGACCCTACCGCCGCCGCCACGGGGGAACTCATCTACGCGTTGGCGGGGTACGCGGGTGTGCCGTTGACGAGGGAAATCGCGCATAATCTGTACGCCGCGCTTTCCAGTGACACGGGGGGGTTTAAGTACAGCAACACGACGGCGAAAACGCACCGCCTTGCCGCAGAATTGATTGATTACGGTATCGCGCATGACAAAATCAACGAATTTTTGTTTGATAAAAATCCGTTTTCCAAAATACAGTTGATGCGCGACGCTCTGAACTCCTTTGAAACGTATGCCGACGGAAAACTCGCCGTCGTCAGCATAACGGCGGCGCAAACGCTGGCGGCGGGGGCTTCGGAGGAGGACGCGGGCGGGCTGATCGTCCTGCCGCGCAGTCTGGAAACGGCGGTCGCGTCGCTGTGTTTTCGGGAATCCTCGGCGTTCGGCGCGATTCGCGTCAGTATGCGGTCTAACGTGATAGATGTTTCCGAAATCGCGCGGAAATTCGGCGGCGGCGGCCACGTCCGCGCGAGCGGCTGTTTGCTCCGTATGGATTTGCAATCGGCAAAGGACGCGGTGGTGCGGGAAGTATGCCGGGTGCTGCCATGAACGGAATTATCAATGTGTACAAGCCAAAGGGCATGACTTCCCACGACGTGGTGTACAGGGTGCGTCGCGTCACCGGAATAAAAAAGGTCGGACACACCGGCACGTTAGACCCTGACGCGGAGGGCGTTCTGCCGATTTGCGTCGGCAAGGCGACAAAGGCGGCGGATTTGCTGACTTTTTCAGACAAACGCTACACCGCGCGAATGACCCTCGGCGTGACGACGGACACGCAAGACCTTAGCGGGCGGGTGCTGGAA
>JAIRSR010000259.1 GCA_031255355.1 Clostridiales bacterium | reverse complement strand
TTGTGTTTACCATGCTTGCCAACGCCGCGCCCGCGAACCTGAATACCTCGCGGGACGTTCAAAACGCGATAGACGGCAAAAAAGCCGAAAACAGAAATTTAGAAAAAGAAAAGGAAGCCGCAGACCAAAAAGTCGCCGCGATTGAAAGTACCCTCGCGGTTTTGCAGGGCGAACTTGACGTACATAACGCGAACCTCGTTCGGTTGGAAGCGGAGTTAGAGGAAGCCGCCGCCGCCGCCGCCGCGCAGTATGAAACGCTCAAAAAAAGAATCCGCGTGATGTACGAGCAAGGCTCTGACAATTATCTGGATGTACTGCTGTCGTCGGGGAGCCTGACCGACTTTTTGAATCGGTTTGAAATAATCAAACAGATTGCGGAATATGATAATAACAGGCTCAACACGTTGCGTGACACAATGCAAAAAATCGACGAAACCGCGCGGCAGGTCGAGACGGAAAAAACCGCGAAAGAGGGGAAAATGGCGTCCTATCAAAGCGAAAAAGCCAAACTGAACAGCGAACAGGCAAAGCGCGACGCGATTATTGACGAGAACAACGCGGATATTGAGGAATTGAAAGAGTTGTACGCACAAAAGGACGCGCAGGAAAAGGCGGCAAGAGCCGCCGCCGCCGCGCGAATGAGCCAAAACACCAAGTTTGTCGGCGGTGCTATGGAATGGCCCGCGCCGGGGTATTATAACATCACGTCACACTTCGGCTACCGCTTCCACCCCGTGCTGAAAATAAACCGGCTTCACGCCGGCATGGATATAGGCGCGCCGCGCGGGGCGGTGATTGTCGCGGCGAATGAGGGTACCGTCCTTACCGCGCGGTACAGTTCCTCCTACGGCAACCATGTGATTATCGACCACGGCGGCGGGGTCGCCACTCTGTACGCCCACGGAAGCGGAATCGTCGTGACGGAGGGGCAAAAGGTGACGCGCGGGCAGCAACTGATGAAGTGCGACAGCACCGGGCTGTCTACCGGCCCGCATCTGCACTTTGAGGTGATTGTAAACGGCTCTAACGTAGACCCCGCATCGTACTTTTAGATATTTGTATATGCACTATAGCGGCATATTGGCGAAGTCAAACTTTCAGAAAGAGGTAAAGCAATGAACAAAAATGACAAAACAGTCCGCATCGTCGCGGTGACGATTCTGCTAACTGCGGCAATGACGTTTATGGCGGCGTCCGCGTTTTACGCCTTTGTGCTGAAGGCGCGTTCGACCGCCGCTTTTCCGGGCAGTCAAAAAATATACGAGGTGCTGACCCTTTTAGACCGCGAATATTATTACGGCGTGGACAAGGAACAACTGATTGACACGGCGTTGGATACCATGATTTCCTCCCTTGGCGACCCGTATTCGGTGTACATGGACCCGGAGGAATACCGCGCCTTTTACGGCTACCTCAGCGGAACCTATGCCGGCGTCGGCGCGGTGGTGTCATGGGATTGGGAGGAAAACGCCGTGGTAATTGTGAAGCCGTTTGACGGTTCCCCCGCGCAAAAGGCGGGGTTGGTCAAGGGCGATAAGGTAGTGAAAATCGACGGACTTTCTCTGGAGGGTACCGACTTGGACGGCGCAGTGGCGAAAATGAAAGGCGAGGCGGGTACGAGCGTCACCCTTACCGTTCTGAAAGCCGACGGCGGCGAACCGGCGGAGGTTCCTGTAATCCGCGAGGAAGTACACATTCCGACGGTGGAGTCCGAACTGCGCGGGGACATTGGCTATATCGCAATTTCCATGTTTGACCCCGCGACGGGCGACGACTTCGGGGAACACCTACAAGCCATGACGGACGGCGGCGCGAAAGGGATTCTGTTGGATTTGCGCGACAACGGCGGCGGGTTGGTGCCCTCGGTGACGGCGGTAGCGGATTATCTGCTGGACGCGGGGGAAGTCATTTTCTATACACAGGATAAAGACGGCAAACGTGCCGACTACACCGCAGACGGCGGCGGCATCGACCTGCCGCTTGCGGTGTTGGTGAACGAGAACACGGCAAGCGCGGCGGAACTGCTCGCGGGAACACTGCGGGATAATAAAAACGCGCCGTTGGTCGGCAAAACCACTTTCGGCAAAGGCGTGGTGCAGTCCACCTATCCGCTGTCCGACGGAAGCGTCGTGAAACTTACCATAGAAAAATATTTCACCCCGAACGGCAACGACATTAACACCGTCGGACTAAAACCCGATTACGAAGTGGAACCGCAGCCGGAAGCCGACGAGCAGTATCAACGCGCCGCCGCACTTTTGGAGGAGCAATTGCGGTAAACGTCCTGCTTTGCGGTGAGAACACAGCATTTCAACATAAACGCGCAACCCCCGCGTATATAATTACGTAGGGGTTGTTTTTTGTGTGCGCGGGGAAGTGACGCGCGTCCCCCTCCGCCCTTTGGCGGGTATGCTTTTGAAAAGGATGGATTTTATGGAAATGTTAGGCATTATCGCTCTGGAGAGCGAACGCGCTTCGGCGGCGAAATGGTACCGCTTCGGGCGCGGCAAAATGACGGAAAATTTCACTTTGGAACAGTACGGCGTTGAGGCGGCGGCGTTTTATACCGACGGCAATCCGCGCCGTTTGCGCCGTGCGCTTGCGGAGTATCCAATCGCCGCCGCTGTTGTTACGGAGCGTTTTGCCGCGCGGTTCGGCGACGTTCCCGGCGGGGGGCTTACCGTTGTTCGCGGGGAAAATCTATATCAAAGGCTGGTGCCGCATATCATTAAAAAAACGGCGAAAATAGCGGGGCTGGACAGGCAAAACGCCGCGCTTGCCGTCAGCGGGGAAAATCCCGCCGCCGCGCTTGCCCTTGTAGAGAGCGTACACAATGAGTTCCGCTATATCACCCTCATATCGCGGAACGGAAAAACGGCGCGTGAAATTTCCGACAAAATGCTCGACGAATACGGCATCGCGGTAGTCGTCGCCGAAGCCGCCGACGGCGTACACTGCGATATTGCCGTCAAAACGGGATGCGAATCTCTGCGCTTCCCCGCAAAGACCCTTGTAATCGACGCAAGCGCGGAACATACCGCCGCGCGGGAAAATACCATCAACTGGGCGGAGGTGTCGGTGCGCCACCGTCTGCCGTTTCAGATTGACAGCCTCGCGTTCGCGGAGGGCATAGAGCGGATTACCAACGGCGGCGCAAAGTTCCGTCTGCGCGGCTTCCGAAGCGGTAACAAAGTTATCGCGCCGGGTTCTGTGAACGGCGGTGAAATCACGCGGACAAGATAGCGTAAAAAATATTTCGCGAAAAAATCAAATTTCCTCTTGACAAACGCGGTTCAGTCTGATACTATGTATATGGTTAATGGCTATAACCACTAACCATTAACACATGCCCAGAACGGAGGGAGCGGATGAACGACAGCCAACCAATTTACACGCAGGTTATGGAAATCGTAGAAAACGGCATCATCAGCGGCGTTTGGGGCGAGGGTGAGTTGATTATATCGACCACGCAAATTTCCCGCCTGTACAACGTCAACCCCACGACGGCGGTAAAGGCAATCAGCCGCCTGACGGACGACGGACTGCTGTACAAACGCCCGGGAATCGGAATGTGCGTCGCGGAGGGCGCGAGGGAAAAACTCCTCACGCGCAGAAAGGCGGACTTCCTCGGCGGCGCGCTCGACGGCTTCCTCGCGGAGGCGCGGACGCTGAACATCTCAACGGAACATCTGATAAAACTCATAAAGGAGAGAGGAATCCATGATTGATTTTCAAAACGTAACCAAGCGGTTCGGCGCGGTCAACGCCGTTGACGGCTTGACGACGCGCATCTCCGGCGACGGTATCCACTGCCTTTTAGGGCGAAACGGCGCGGGGAAAACCACCCTCATGAAACTGATCGCGGGGCATTTTAACGCAACGGACGGACGCGTCACGGTAGACGGCGCGATTGTTTCCGCTTCGCGCCAGCCCGGGTGCGTCAACTTCGCGGAAAGCAACGCCGAACAGTTCAATATGCGCGTATCGGAGTTAATCCAAGCCGCCGACGCTTTGCGAAACGGCTTTGACCCCGCATTCGCGCGGCGCATGGCGCAACGGTTTGATTTAGACCAACGCAAGCGGTTTAAGCAACTCTCGTTCGGTATGAAAACCATGCTATCCACCATACTGACGCTGGCGAACACGTCCAAGGTGATTCTGTTGGACGAGCCTGCTTTGGGGCTGGACGCGATTATGCGCGAACAGTTCAATATGCTGCTGCAAGAAAGCGTAGAACTCACCCCGCGCGTGATTATCGTATCCACGCACTTGATTGACGAAATCGCCAAAGTCGCCCGCAAACTGATGATTATGGACAAGGGCAAAGTGCTGGCGCAAGCGGATTTAGACGAGGTAGACGAACGCGCCTACACCCTAACCGGCCCCGCGAACGTTGTGCGCCCGCTTACCGCCGGGTTGCGCAGAATCGGTGAAACAGAGGTCGGCGGTATGCTTGCGGCGCATATATACGACAGGCGCGTCACGCCGCCGCATGGGGTTACGCTGGAGCGTCTGCCGCTGCAAGATTTCTTTGTAAAATTAGTCGGAGGGGGAACGCGCGATGAGTAAAAATACAGCGATTAGAAAAATTTTGACCACAGCGAAAATCAACTTAAAGAACGTCAAGCCCGCGTTTATTATTACGGGGATTTTGCTCGGGCTGATGCTAACCGATACCGTTGTACAGTCTATACTGACCCTTCGGGGCGTATTGGACGCACGGGACAACAACAACGTCAGCGCCATCAACGTCCTATTCCTCCTCCCCGCGCTGTGCGGCAAACTGATTCCGGTGCGGAATTTCCGCAAATACGCGAACCTCGGCGGCAAGCGGACAGACTTCTTGAAAGGCTGTCTGTGCGGTTACGCGCTGTTGGCGGCGGCGGTGTCGGTAATCTGCGCGGTGTATCACGTGACCGCCGAACGCTTTTTGGTGAACCTCGGCACGTTCAGTGAGGTCATCAACCTTATGGATTTATTCGGCTGGACGCGCGGCGGTATGGCGGTAGCGGTCTTGCGGCAAACCGCGTTTTTGCTGTTGACGGCGGTGTTCTTTCACACGCTGTCCTCTCTGCATGAATGGTGGGTCGGTTGGGCGTGTGACGCGGCAATCATAGCGGTGATCAGCGTGTTCACGCCGATTGCGCCGCTTCGCGCTGCGGAGTACGCGTTTTTCCGGGCGATACTGTTTCAGCCCGACGCACTCCCGCATATTCTGACCTGCCTCGCGCTGTGCGCGGCACTGGGCGCGTTGAATCTGCCGATCATCAGCCGCAAGAAAATTTAATACCCGTGGTGAACTCGGGAATTTATGAATTTTTCTGAATGTTTCGTAACCCTCGTCAAAAAAACATTGACATTTCTTTGAAAATTGTATATAATA
>JAIRSR010000258.1 GCA_031255355.1 Clostridiales bacterium | reverse complement strand
ATAGAAGTTCCCGCAAGTGCGCAAAATGTCACCATTCAGGATTTATCGTTTGCCGTTGAACCGAGTGTGACGGACGCGGACGCAATCGCGCTTCCCGGCGATTTGTTGCGTATCGAGGGAAGCGGTTGTTTCTTTGCGGGGAACAATCTTTCCGGCGATTTCGGGGTCGCGGTGACGATTCAAGGCGCGGAACACGCGGTGGTAAAGGATAACGGCATAGCGGGATTTGATACGGCGGTTGACGTGGTCGGCGCGGTAAACCCTCTGATCCAAAGCAACGTAATCAGCGAAACGGCGCGGATAGGCGTTGCGGTGCGGGGCGGTTCGCGCGGGGCGTTGGTTTGCGATAACCGTATCAGCGCGACGGCGGTTACGGACGGCATTGCCGCCATTCGTTTCGGCGGGGAGTTCGCGGAAGACCCGGCGTATGACAGCGACGCGCGGAACAACATCATCACTGCGGAGTCGCCCGCGTCGGTTACGGCGGGCGCGGAATACCGGGACGCGGAGGATTGCCGGCTGTACAACAACATCATTGTCGGCACCCGCTTTGGCGTATCCTTTCGGGGCGGCGTGAACCTTGTCGTTAAAAACAATATTTTTATGGATTGTTCCCCCAAGGTATATGAATTTGCGCAAGAGCCGAACGGCTTCATCACGGATTACAATCTGTATCACAATACGTACCCGGAATTTAAGGAGCCGCACAGCAAATTTGCCGACCCGCTTTTCGCGGAACCTTTCAGCGATTGGCATTTGATGCGGGGCAGTCCCGCAATCGGTACGGGCGGCGCGTTGGAGGAGGATTTCGGCGATTTCGACGGCGTAAAGCACGGTGCGCGGTGGAATATGGGCGTTTACCAAAGCATATCCGACCTTGACGCGCCGGTGAGCGGCGCCGCCGTCAAGGGAACGCCGCTGTTATCGGAAAATTTCGACCGTCCGTTAAAGGGGTGGAAGCCGAACGGCGGCGAGTGGAGCGTATCGGGCGGCAAATTGGAGCAGGGCAGTTCCGTATCGGCGCGGGCGGCACTTTGCTACGAAGCGGGGCTTTCGTGGAAAAATTATGAATACGCCGCCGACATCAAAGCGCCGACCGACTTGGACGGCAACACCAACGGAATTTTGTTCCGCGCGGACGAGGATATGCGGAATATGTACGTATTCCGTATGTATGCCCAAAACGCGCTGGAGTTCGCGAAGTGGGAGGACGGCTCATTTTACAGCATTCAAAAGTGGGAGTTCCCGTTCATTCCCGACGCGGCCTACAACTTAAAAGTGCAGATTACAGATCAGCATTTTACGCTGTATGTGAACGATAGGCAGGTGCGGGAAATTGACGACGGCAGTTTTTCAAGCGGCACGATAGGCGTTTACACCTACCGGCAAACCGGGAATTTCGATAATGTCAGAGTAACCGGTTTATAACGGTTGATAGCAAAGGGGGGGGATGCGTTATGACCGCTCGGCTGATTCGTAAAATAACGGCGGCGATTGTAATCATCGCAAGCATTTCCGCAACGGCGTTTGTTGCCGTGGCGGAGTTTGAACTCACCGCGCCGAGGTTTTACATCGGTTCCGGCGAAAACCGTGCGGACATTACCGATTTGGGCGTAGGCGTGGGGCGCGTCGTCTGCGAAGCAAAGGTTGCTCCGTCTATGGCGAACAGCGCGGTTTTGCTTGCCGCGCTGTACAAAAACGGCGATTTTGAAGCGGTGCGCCTTTCGGGTACGACTTCCTACGCGGAGGGCGGGGCGGTTACGCTGGCAACGGAAGTGACGATCCCCTCGAGCCTGACAGACCGCTATACGCTGAAAGCGTTCCTGTGGAGCGGTACGGAGGATATTGCGCCGCTCGCGAAAACCGCGTCGTTAGAATCGGTTGCGAAACTGTTTTTTGTTTCGCCGAACGGCAGCGACAGCGCGTTAGGAACGGTCACCGCGCCGTGGAAAACCATGCGCAAACTCACCACCGCGTCCGCGTTTTCGGCGGGAAGTACGGCGGTATTCATGGACGGCGTCTACCGCGAAACACAGGCGGCGGTGTTCAACAAAAGCGGCACCGCAAAAAACCCGATCTCCATCCGCGCCTTAAACAAGCACGGCGCGAAAATCGTATATCCCTCCGCACTGAGTACGAGCATTAAACTTGTCGTCAACAACAACCAACGGCATATCGCGGTGCGGGATTTTGAGTTTACCGTGGAGGACGGATACGAGAGCGGCAGTTTGAATGATATTATGCTGTGCAGCCGTGGGAGCGACAGCGCGTTTACCGGGAATAAAATCCACGGATTTTATGAGGACGGCATTAAGTTATCCGGCGCAAGCGGTATGCTGATAGAGGATAACACCATTTACGACATTGAGCATGAGGGCTTCGACGCGGTCAACACCGCCGATACGACGGTGCGGAACAATACGATTCGCGGGATTGGCAGGATGGGTATTTTGGTGAAAGGCGGGTCGCGGAATTTCACCGTCTATAACAACCTCATTTACAGTTTGCCCGGGGACACGCGTACCATGAGTTCGGGGGCGGTCGGGGTCGGCGGCACGACGATTGACACAAGCGCCTTTGACGTGAACGCGGATACCGGATTTGAAATTTATAACAGCGCGTTCTTTAATAATATTATTTATTCGCAATCCGCAACGGATATTCACACGGGTTTTGCGTATAGCGGCGCAACGGATACCTATTGCTTCAATAATATCGTCGTGGGCTGTGCGCGGGGCGTGAGGTTCAAAAACGCGCCGGGTACGGAAAACGGATGGGAATGGGACCCTCCCTGTAGGAACAATACGTCGATGAACAATCTGTTTGTCAGCGGACAGCGGGCGTATGACACCGGGTTGACCGTGCCGCAAAACTTAGTCAGTGATTATAATCTG
>JAIRSR010000250.1 GCA_031255355.1 Clostridiales bacterium | reverse complement strand
AAAGCCCCGCGCGGAAACGGCGGCGGTGCCGATACGGATTCCGCTGGTGACAAACGGACTTTGCGGGTCGTTCGGAATGGCGTTCTTGTTGCAGGTAATGCCTACCTCGTCCAAGCGTTTTTCCGCGTCCTTGCCCGTGATGCCCATGTTGCGCAAATCCACCAACATCAAATGATTATCCGTGCCGCCCGAAACAAGGTCAAACCCGTGCCGCAGCAAGCCGTCGGAAAGCGCGTTGGCGTTTTCGATAATCGTCCTTTGGTACGCCTTAAACTCCTCCGTCAGCGCCTCGCCCAAGCACACCGCTTTAGCGGCAATCACATGCATCAGCGGCCCGCCTTGAATCCCCGGGAACACGGCTTTATCAATCAACTTCGCGTACTGTTCGCCGCAAAGAATCATGCCGCCCCTAGGCCCGCGCAGCGTTTTATGCGTCGTCGTGGTAACGAAATCGGCATACGGTACCGGGCTGGGGTGCAGCCCCGCCGCGACCAACCCGGCAATGTGCGCGATGTCCGCCATCAAATACGCGCCGACCTCTTTGGCGATTTGACTGAACTTTTCAAAATCAAGCGTTCGGGGATACGCGCTTGCCCCCGCGATAATCATTTTCGGCTTATGCTCCAACGCGGCGGCGCGGAGTTTGTCATAATCAATCAAGTGCGTATCGTCGTCCACGCCGTAGGATACGATGTTAAAATACTTCCCTGAAATATTCACCGGACTGCCGTGGCTAAGATGCCCGCCGTGCGCGAGGCTCATACCCAACACGGTATCGCCGGGGTTCAGTACCGCGAAAAACACCGCCATATTCGCCTGTGCGCCGGAGTGCGGCTGCACATTCGCGTGTTCCGCGCCGAATACGCGGCAAGCCCTTTCCCGCGCCAAATCCTCCACCACGTCAACACATTCACAGCCGCCGTAATACCGCTTCCCCGGGTACCCCTCCGCGTACTTATTGGTAAGCGGCGTTCCCATCGCTTCCATAACGGCTTCGCTGACGAAATTCTCGGACGCGATCAGTTCTATTTTAGAACGCTGACGCGAAAGTTCCGCTTCAATCGCGCCCGCGACCTCGGGATCCGTCTTTTTTATTGTATCATACATTCGGTATTCCTCCTTATTTTTAGCGGGACAATTTCACAATCACGCGCCTTGGCGGACGACGGTGAAAAGTCACTTTGCTATCATTATAATATTTTTTTGCCGAATTTACAAGAGTTTCATTTGACTTATTTGATATTTTTTTGTAGAATATTGTCAAGAGGTGAAAAAAATGGATAAAAAAATCGCAAAAATTCGCGAAATTCTGAACAAAACCTACCCTGACGCGGATTGCACGCTGGATTACGCCAAGCCCTACGAACTGCTAATCGCCACGCAACTTGCCGCGCAATGCACCGACGCGCGGGTCAATCTTGTAATGCGCGATCTTGTAAAGACCTACGCGACGGTGGAGGACTTCGCCAACGCGGACGTAAACGCGCTGATGGACGAAATTCGCCCGACGGGGTTTTTCCGCAACAAGGCGAAAAACATCATCGCCGCCTGTAAGATGCTTCTTTCGGACTTCAACGGAATTGTGCCCGACAACATGGACGACCTTTTGAAACTCCCCGGCGTGGGCAGGAAAACGGCAAACCTAATTTTAGGGGACGTGTTCGGCAAACCCGCCGTTGTTGTGGACACACACGCGGGACGCTTGGCGCGGCGCATGGGTCTGACGAAAAACACCGACCCGTACAAAGTAGAGCGCGACCTGCAAAAACTCCTCCCGCCCGATTATCAATCGTTGTTCTGCCATCAATTAGTCCTCCACGGACGCAAGTATTGCAAGGCGCGGAAGCCGGACTGCTCCGGCTGTCCTCTGACGGAGGTATGTGATAAAATATTGCGATAGATGTATTCAAAACCGACGAATCCAACCAAACATTTTTCAGTCAAAACTATTATATTAGACCTGTACGACAATCCTACGCGAGAGGATAAACGCGGATTTTTTTCGCCGCGCAAGGAAAAGGTTCCCGCCAATAATTGGTTTATTGGCGGCGGTTCTTTGCCAAAGTGCCGCAGAAAAAATACCGTTTTCGCCTCCGCGTAGGGGTTGCCGGGCAGGTCTATTCTCTGTTGAGCGCTTTCATCCCCTCCCCGATTTCCTTAAAAACCGGAGCCGCCGCTTTTCCCCCCGATTTTCCGTTTTCCGCCAACACCACGCATACATATTGCGGAGAATCGGCGGGGAAAAACCCCGCGAACCAGCCATGCGTCATCGTTTCGCCGTCGAGTTCCCACCCTGTTTCCGCGCTGCCCGTTTTCCCTCCCGCGCCCCAACCGTCAATGTCCGCGCCCGTCCCGGTGCCGTAGCGGACAGCGGAAACCAGCATATTCCGCAGCGTTTTCGCGGTATCCTTTGAAATCACTCTGCCGACGGTTGCCGGGTCCATATCCCGCGCTACGCCGTTTTCGCCGACGATCCCTTTCACCAACGTAAGTTGGCGGCGTATGCCGTCATTTGCTATCGTGCAAAACAAATCCGCGATTTGCAATGGCGTTGCCGCAACCGTTCCCTGCCCGATTGAGATATTCGCCACGTCGCGCGGGGAACTGTTTTTGTCCGACGGCATATGCCCGGGCGATTCGTTTAGCGCGTCGATTTTCAACACGCGCTCGCCAAAGCCGAACTCTTTCGCGCGGCGCGAGATTTTCTCGATCCCCAACCTCTGCCCCACGGTGTAAAACACCACGTTGCAGGAGTGCGCCAAGCCCTCCTCCAGGGTAATCTGTCCATGCCCCGTCTTGTTGTTGCAGGCAAATTCCC
>JAIRSR010000237.1 GCA_031255355.1 Clostridiales bacterium | reverse complement strand
GTGACAATGCCGCCCTTGTCCGTAAAATCCGCAAGCATACCGCAAACCACGACCAAGGAGATAAAATGCGGCAAATACGTCACCGTTTGCACCACGCGGGAATATTTCACGCTTTTAATCTCGTTGATCAGCAAAGCAAGCACAATCGGTGCGCTAAACCCGAAAATGATGTTTGTCACGCTAATCCGAAGCGTGTTCGTGAACACTCTGCCGAAGTACATACTCTTAAAGAAACTCGCGAAGTGACCAAAGCCGATCCACGCGCTGTCCCAAATCCCTCTGCCCGGCGAGTAATTCTTGAACGCGATCATCACGCCGTACATCGGCATATAGTGAAACACCACATAAAACGCTATGACGGGCAGCACCAAAAGATAAAGCACCCAATTTTTTTTGAAATCACGCGCCGCGCGTTCCGAAAAACTTTTTTGCGTAACCGCGCCCGCTGTTTTTTTAATTTTTACCGCGCTGTTCATATGAGTTCCCGCCCCTTAGCATAAATTCCCGCAAATTTGCTTATCTGTTCAAATATCGTTCGTATGCCGCTTGGTTGATTTCGATCGCGCGTTCCAAGCCCATGCTTTTCAGTGTAGAGAAATACTCGGGCAATTTGTCAAGCGGTTCCGTGCCGGTGATGAATTTGTACACTTGCTCTTGACGGTAGGTATTTACGTCCGCCATGATACCGGAATATTCGTTGTTTTCCGCTGCTGTCAGCGTCACGTAAGGCAGTGCGTACTCCGTCTGCTTGGTGTCTGACCACAGTGTAATCCCTTGCTTTTGCGCGTCCAGCGCGGCGTATTGCTTCATGTAATTTTCGGATTGAATCATCGGCCCGAAGTAACTTGCGCGGGCGTACTTCGCGATCATCTGGCTAATCGGCTTGCCGCCGTTGACCGCTTGATTTGTGATGATTTCCTTATAAGTGGGTACGCCGTCGATCATGTCATACGATTCCCCCGCCTTGCCGAAGTTGTACAGCAGATACCCCGCGTCGGTGTAGGCGAAGTCCAACAGCCTTGCCGCGAGTTCAATATCGTCGCATTGTGTCGTGATTGCCGCGCAACCGCCGCCCGGGTTCGCGTTGAAGTTTTTCTGCCCGAATTTCGGCCGGTCGCCCTTGTTTAGCACGGGGTACTTCGCCGGGACGAATTGCGCGGCGGGGTTGCTCTTGGTAATCGCGGGGATATACGCGCCGAAGCCGCCGCCCGCCGAACTGAACGCCGCGCCCCACTTGCCCGAAAGCCCAAGCGCGGTGGCGCGGTTGTTATCGGTATCGACGAAGTTAGGGTCTAACACGCCGTCCTTGTACCACTTGGTCATCAGCGTGATAAATTTACTGAACGGTTCCTCCTCATACGGCCCGAACTTTACCTTTGCGTTTTCTACGTAAAAATCGCCCATAACGCCATACGCGCCGAGGAACGGCGAGGACATTTTCAAGCGGTTGTTATCCAGCATTGTCATGAGCGGAATCTCAACGCCCATATCGCGGAACGCGTAGAGCGCGGCTTCCCACTCCTCCACCGTTTCGGGAACGTCCAGCCCCGCGCGGTCAAGGAAGTCCTTTCGGAACATCGGCCCGTAGTAGGTGTTCAAATAGTCATTTTCCCGCACAAAGGGGAAGGAGTACACTTCGCCCTCGTCGGTGCTGACGTCCTTGGTGACGGCGGGGTGTGCTTCCAGATACGCCCGGAGGTTCGGCGCGGCTTTTTCTATGACGCTGTTTAAGGGGAGTATGATTTTATCCTCGATCGCCATATGCGGCCCGCCGGTAAAGCCGTACCAGCCCCACTCGATGATGTCGGGGTAATCCCGCGACGCGATGAGCAGGTTGAATTTTTCCGTCACCTGTGTAACGGGCGGGTGAATAAACTGCACGTTAATGCCTGTTTGCGCGATCAGTTCCTCGCCGAAGCGCGTTTCGTTCAAACTTTGAAAGTTCGGCGCGACGCTCTCATGCAACTGCACCCAATAGGTGAGCGTTTTGTCCGTGTCAACGGGATAACTGCCGTCTGTGGTTACCTCAAAGTCGATTTCCGCAACGTTGTTTTTGCCGCCCCCGCCGCAACCGGCAAGCCCGGCAAGCATCAGCAGAACCGCAATGCAAATCGCTGTTTTTTTCATGAAATTTTCCTCCTAAAATTAAAATAAAATATTTGGTTTGTTCTTAATTCGCGGAATTACTCTAACAACTTCACGCCTGACGCGATCAGCGCTTCCCGCAGTCGTTCCGCGTTAAGGCTATGCGGGCTGATTCCCTCCGCCGCGCAAATCGCCGCCGCCGTTCCCGCCGCCTGCCCCGTCGCCATGCAAATCGTCATTACCCGATACGACGCGTGCGCCCTATGCGTCCCCGATACGCACCGCCCCGCGGTCAAAAGATTGTCCACCCCTTGCGGCGTTAGGCAACGGTACGGTATGTCATACGGCTTGACGCGCGGGGGACAGCCCTCCGCTTCCGCTTGCCCCGTCCCCTCGGGATTATGTATGTCAATGCAAAACTCCGCGTTGTGCACCGCCGCGTCCGCGAACTTCCTGCCGCTGAGCAAATCGTCGCCGGTCAAGATGTAATCCCCGGTAATCCTCCGCGATTCCCGCACCCCGGTGACGGACGAACTGCCCTTGATTCGCGCGTTCTGAAAACCCGGAATCTTTTGCCTAAGGTAATCGATGACACACTGTTCCTGCACGCGCAAGTCCAACTCCGCGCGGGTCATTTGCTCCGCGTCCAGCGGGTCTACGCCGTTCGCCTGCACCGCGTTCACCATGCGTTCCCCCGGGATTACAGAGCGGTACAGCCGTATAATGCCTACGCTCGCGGGGAGGATTCCGTCCTTGTTCGCCTGTGCCACCGTTTGTAAGTAACTGCCTTGCGGAATAGCGAAGTCGTCCTCCTCGTGGCGGCATACCCCCGCGATTGCCTCGTCCACGCCGGACAGCGTAAACATCAGGCTCACCGGCTGTACCAAGCCGTCACGCGCTCTGCCGATTTCGTACCGCGCACCCGCGAGGTACGCCGCCGTGCCGTCCCCGGTACAATCCACAATCTGCCGCGCTGATACGGCAATCCCGCCGCCCGCGTGAGAGAACACCGCGCCTGTTACCGCGCTGCCGTCACGCGTGACTTCCGTGAGCGTACACCCGAGCAAAAGGCTTAAATTTTCCTGCCCGTCCAGCCAGCCGCAAAGCCGTATTTTGGCGCGTTCGCTGTCGAAGTGCACCTCGAATTTGTCATACACGCCGAGCAATTGCGCAACCTCGTCCGCGAGCGTGCCGCCGCAGACCTTTCCCATCACCGGTCCGACGTAGCCCAGCGTAAGGTTGCCGCCCGGAACGCCGTTTTTATCCACCAACAGGGTTTTCGCCCCGCTTCGCGCCGCCGCCACTGCCGCACACATTCCGGCGGGCCCCGCGCCGATGACTAAAACCTCTGTTTCCCTTGAACTTTTTATCCCCTTGCCAAGGCGTTCCTCCGTCATTTCCCGACCTCCATAATTCTGTATTGACCGGGCGTAACGCCCGTGATTTTCTTGAATATCCGTATGTATGTATTTGTGCTGATATAGCCGACCCTTTCGGAAATTTCATTGATGTTCAGCCCCGTAGTCACCAAAAGTTCAGACGATTTACTAACGCGCACCTTGTTGATGTACTCTAACATGCCGATGCCCATTTTTTCACGAAACATATTGGACATATACGTCGGGTGCAGGTGGAACCGCTCCGCAATCCGCGAAACGCTAAGGCTGTGATCCGCGAACGCCTCCTCGATATACGCCGAAACCCGCTTCGCGAGGGAATGTGCCGCCGCGTCTTGGTGACGGTCGCACAACCGCCGCGCCGCGTCCGTGATTACCGTTTTCACCCCCTCCACGTTTTTCGCGTCGGTCAACGCTTCCAAAAACGCGTTTTCGCTGAAATCCGCTTCGTCAATATCCGCTTCGCCGCAAAAGCGGAGTAAAGTCGCCGCGATGTCATACGACATCAACTGCGCCTGCTTGAGGTCGATCAGACGCTGCCCGCCCTCCGGCTCCAACACGTCGCTAATCAGCGCGGTGGCGCGTTCCGCGTCGCCCAACTTAATCATGTTCACCAAAAGCCCCTCGCGCTCCTGCGTGTAACCGTAGCGCACCTCTTTTTGGATTTCAATATCGTCCGGCGTGATAATCAACTCTTCGCCGAGCATGTATTTATACTCCGCGATTTCCAACGCTTGCTTGTAAACCGTCTGTATATCGCTCAACCCCATGCAGACGTTGCTGATCGATACCGTGGTTTTGATTTTCAACTGCTGTTTCAAAAAAGACTGTATAAAACGGCAATTTTCGGCAAGCGTTTGCTTCGCGCTTTCGATAGGCTCCGGCGCGAACGAAATCAGCAGTGTCGCGACGTTTTCCATATCGGCAAAGTACGCCAAATTGCCGCTTGCCGCCACGACTTCCTCCGATACGTTTTTAATCGCGAACCGCACAAGGTCTACTTCCTCCGAGGCGACGTCCGAAGTCCCCGCGTCAAAGAAACTTTTGTAATCCTCCAGCACAATGACGACCACCGCGAAGTAATAACTCAAAAATTTAAGCCGTTCCTCGTCCACAAGCCCCTCTTGGATACTCTCAAACGCCTTGACTTGTCCGCTAAGCAAGCGGCTGACGTTCAGCGCGGTGAAGTAATTCCGCTGTTTCAGCAGCAGGCGTTCCCTGTCTTGATTTTCCTTTAACATACGGTCAATCAAGTGGTTGATCATGGTCACTTCGTTTGCGGAACCGCCCTTGCCGCGAAAACTTTTCAGTTTCGACACGATTCTATCCATAACGGTGTAGTTCTTTTTCGAGATGCGCCACAAAAGCCAAATGCACAAAAGGCTGACAATCATAATCACCCCCATGTACACAAACGGCTGCGGCGAACTTGTGAACACGTCATACATGCGCACCGCGACGACGAAGCGAAAACCCAACTGCCCGGACATTTCATGGTTGATGATGTAACGGTCTACGCCGATTTTCAAGATTTCGTCCGTCCCGCTGCGGAGCAGTACGGGAAGCATCTCGTTTTTGACGTTGCCGGAGCCGTAAACCAACTCCCCCGCGCCGTCATAGATGACGAAGTACGCGCTTCCCATGTCGCGGCTGTAGTGAATCGGGCGCGCGCTTTGCACCGCGAGTACGGAGTAATTCAAGTTGCTCTCCCTGCGCAAAATCGTGGTATGCAGAAAACTCTGGTACTCCGCGCCGTTTTTGTCCTTAAAATTCATGGAATACAAATTGTATTTCACGTCAAGGCTTTTGGAGATAATCGTCTGCCACTGCGAAAAACTCACCCCGCTATCCGCGTAATACCTGCGCCAATAGGCAAGCGGGCTGTAATAGCCCTCCCCCGTGACAATGGTGTCAATGCGCCTAAGATAGATAAACACAGTATCCTCTAACCCCGTTTGCATCGCGTATTCGTCGATGATGCCGGAAAGTCTGTACAGTACGCGCTGTTTTTCCTCACCGTCCAAATTCAACAGCCCGACCGCGTCCCGCAAAACGCCGCTTTGGTTGAAGTAACTGACCGCCGTGGCATTTTCCGCCGCCTCCGCCTCAACGCCCTTAATGACGTTGTCGATTTGCAGACGGCCCTCGATGACGCGCTCGTTGTTAATGGAAACCTGCATATAAAACCACAGGGCAATGCACATGAAAATCGGCACGCAAAGTACAAGCAGATACGATATGAACCATTTGCCCTTTGTGTCAACACGGGGAAACTTAAACATAAACGACTCCTTTACACGGAAGTGGCAAGAAAAATCACCTATTTTTAGCATAATATGACACTCCTTAAAAATCAACCGTTAAATTATCAGATAATATACCATTTCACAGAAACACTTGTAAAGACAGCGGTAACGCTATCATCCTTACATACCCGAGGGGTATACAATTTTTTTGAATATCCCTCGAAACGGTATAGACTTTTGTTATAAATTCATGTATACTATATACAACATATAAAATAAAATCAAGGACCTATGTATTCAGTTAGGAGGTACGGTATGGTTGCGGGGCAAGAGTTGGAACAGAGAATCCACGCGGTTCGCGCGGCGTTGGGGAATCAGTGGGACACCCTTTTGGTCACGGACAAAATCAATCAATATTACCTATGCGGAACGCTGCAGGACGGTCTGCTGGTGATCCGAAATAACGGCGGGGTGTATTACTTCACGCGGCGCGGCTTTGAACGCGCAAAGTTGGAATGCCCTTTGCCGGTTGTCTATCCCATGAGGAGTTACAGGGACGCCGCCGCCGTGATTGGCGGCAACCTCGGCGTTACCTATTTGGAAACGGAAATCATCCCCCTTGCTATGGCGGCGCGTTTGGAAAAACATTTTATTATGGAAGAAGTCCGTTCCGCAGACGCGCTTATTGCGTCCGTCCGTTCCGTAAAAAGCGCGTATGAGCGGGATTGTACGCGTCAGGCGGGGCGGCTGCACAACGACTTTTTGACCAACGTAGTCCCCGCGCTGCTCCAAGAGGGCGTCAGCGAAGCGGAGTTCACGGGAGAGGTCTACCGCGCCATGCTCCGTCACGGACACCAAGGGGTAATCCGCTTCGGTATGTTCCAAACGGAAATGCCGCTCGGACAAATGGGCTTCGGCGAAAATTCGCTGTACCCCACCTGTTTCGACGGCCCCGGCGGTATGCGCGGCATGGGGCCCGCGTCGCCCGCGATCGGCGGCAGAGAGCGGCTTTTGCAAAAAGGGGATTTAGTGTTTCTGGATTTCGCTTACGGCGTAGAGGGCTATCACACTGACAAGACGCAAGTTTATATGTTCGGCGCCGCACCGTCAGAGGAGGTTGCCGCCGCGCATAAAAAGTGTATGGAAATTCAAAAAGAAGCCGCCGCGCTGTTAAAGCCGGGCAATCTTCCGTCACAGATATATGCTGATATAATCGGCGGGTTGGACAAGGCGTTTTTGGAAAATTTCATGGGTTTCGGCGGCAGGCGGGCGGGATTTTTGGGACACGGCGTAGGCTTGCGGGTGGACGAAACGCCGGTCATCGCCAAGGGCTTCGACGCGCCGCTCCGCGAAAACACCGTCATTGCCTTAGAGCCGAAAAAAGGCATGGCGGGTGCGGGCATGGTCGGCGTAGAGGATACCTACCTCGTCACGCCGGACGGCGGGGAGTGTTTGACCGGCGGTGGGTCTGAAATTATTGTCGTGTAATAAAACGCGCAAAAAATGGATGGCAACCGCGCCATCCATTTTTGTATGTTTTGCCGAAATTTCATGTTATATTTTGTTGTAATAAACAAACTTTCGCAAGTCCGCGCGTCCTACGGAATAATCAGTTGCTTCCCTACGGCAAGTTCCGCTTCCTCGGCGATTTCGTTCGCTTGCAAAATCCGCTCCGCTGTGGTTCGGTATTTTTTCGCGACGTCCCACAACTTATCGCCCTTTTGTACGAAGTAAATTTTAATCGCGCATTTTGTTTTCGGCACGGCAACCGCTTCCGCGTCCGCTGTAATATCGCTGACGTACTCGATTTTATCCGAACTGATTACCCGCACCCCGATGCCCAGCACACAGCGCAATTGCACCTCCCGCGCCCCGCCGATGGTGTAACTTATACCGCTCACGTCCAGATGTACGTCGCACAGCATATCGTCGCGGGCGTGTTCCGCGTCCAGACTGCGGTTGAACTTCGTTTCGTGCTTATACGCGGACAGCGGATTTTCAGGGCTGTCCGACAGATACAAAATATAGGTATCGATTACGCCCTCCACCACCGCTTTGCCGTGTTCCACACGCGCGGAGGCAAGGTACGGCTTGGCGATTACGTTGTACACACGCGCGATGTCGGGTGATTCTGCGGGCAATGCCGCCGCGTCGCTGAGGGTGATCTGCGTCTGCGTATCCGCGACCATTTTATCCAGCAACGCGGTGCTCCGCGTGACGTGCAACTCCGTTTCGGTGCTGTAGATGTCCTCTACCACTTCCACCTCAAATTGGCGCGTGACGCGCCCGGTGAAGCCGACCCGCACATCGGCGGCAAGAATCCTGCAATCGCCGTCGCTGTCCTCCTCCGCGTCGTAGGCGACCGACTTGACGGCAAAGCGGAGGTCGGCGGTCATATTCTCGTCCGCCCCCGCAACGTCAAAAATCTCGGTAAAAGGGGCTTC
>JAIRSR010000069.1 GCA_031255355.1 Clostridiales bacterium | reverse complement strand
CATCACGCCGGGCATTACGGGATTTCCCGGGAAGTGTCCGTCAAAAAAGAACTCCCGCCCCGTCACCGTCATTTCCCCCTTGGCGTATTCCCCCGGCTTGACTTCGGTAATCGCGTCGATCAACAGCATAGCGTTTCTATGCGGAATAATCCGCTTGATTTCCTCTTGGTTCATCCTACGGCACGACCCTTTCTATTCCGAATCGGCGACGACAATCAACGGTTGGCGGTATTCCACAACGTCGCCGTTGTTTACCAGAATTTCCTTGACGATCCCGCTTTGGTCGGATACGATTTCATTCATCAACTTCATTGCCTCGATAATCCCGATTGGCTCCCCCGCGCGGATTGCGTCCCCCACCGCGACAAAGGGCTTCGCGCCGGGCGCGGCGGCGGCGTAAAACGTGCCGACCATAGGCGCAAGCACCGGAGTACCGTTATAGGACGGTTCCGCGTCAAAGGACGATTCCGCAGCAGATGCAGATATTTGCGTGTTTGCGGAATTGTTCCCGCCGCTCTTTGACAACGCGATTTTCGTTTGCCCGAACTCCACGCTCACGCTGTCCAGCCCGCTTGCGCCGAGTTTGTCAATCAGCGCGAAAGTCAACTCCTTCAGGTCTTTGTACGTCATCATGGATTCCGCCCCCTATTTATTCGTACTTTTTCAACAGCAACGCCGCGTTATGCCCGCCGAAGCCCAGCGAATTGCTCAACGCCGCCCGAACCGTATTGCGCCGCGCGGTGTTCGGCGTATAGTCAAGGTCCAAACCCTCGTCCGGCTCTGTATAGTTAATGGTCGGCGGTACAACGTCATGACGGATTGCCATAGCGGAAACACTCGCCTCCACCGCCCCCGCCGCGCCGAGCAAATGCCCCGTCATGGACTTGGTAGAGGAAATGCTCACGCCGTAGGCGCGTTCGCCCAACAGCGTTTTGATTGCCGTTGTTTCGTACTTATCGTTCAATTGCGTCCCCGTGCCGTGCGCGTTGATGTAATCCAAATCGCCGTCCGCGATTCCCGCCTCGCAAATCGCGTCCCGCATTGCCCGCGCCGCGCTAACGCCGGACGGGTCCGGGCTGGTGATGTGGTACGCGTCCGCCGTCGCGCCGTAACCGCTCACTTCCGCGTAGATTTTCGCGCCCCGCGCCAACGCGCTCCGCTCACGTTCCAACACCAGCACACCCGCGCCCTCACCAAGAACAAAGCCGTTTCTGCGCCTGTCAAACGGTATGCTCGCGGCGTTGACGTCGTCCGACGCGGAAAGCGCGGTCATGTTCGCGAACCCCGCGACGGCAAACGGAGTCACCGCCGCTTCCGCGCCGCCCGTCAACGCCATATCAAGATAGCCGTGCTTAATCAAACGAAACGCTTCCCCAATCGCGTGGGCAGCGGAGGCACACGCCGTGACCGGGCAGAAGTTCGCGCCTTTCAGCCCAAACTTCATCGCTACCATGCCGGATGCCATATTGCTAATCATCATCGGGATAAAAAGCGGCGATACCCGCCCCGGTCCTTTTTCCGTAAATTTGCTGTGCTCCGTTTCATAGGTATTCATGCCGCCAACGCCGCTGCCGACGACTACGCCGCAACGGTACGCGTCAAGCGCGGCAACGTCAACGCCGCCGTCCGCGACCGCGCCCATTGCCGCCGCGACCGCGAACTGGCAATAGCGATCCATGCGCTTCGCCTCTTTTTTGTCAAAAAACGCGTCGGGCGAAAAATCTTTCACCTCTGCGGCGAGTTTGATTTTGCTGTCCGCCGTGTCAAACAGCGTAATCGGCGCGATGCCGTTTTTTCCGTTTACAATGTTGTCAAAAAAGGTCTCCGCGTCGCCGCCCAACGCGGTAACAACGCCCATTCCCGTAATGACTACCCTGTTCATAATGAAATTCCCCCCGAAACCTCGATGGTATGCCCCGTGATATACGCCGCGTCGTCCGACGCCAAAAACGCGGCGGTTTTCGCGACTTCCTCCGCTTGTCCGAAGCGTCCCAACGCGATTCGGGCAAGCGCTTCCTCCCGCGCCTTTTCGGGCAGAGCGGCGGTCATATCCGTTTCGATAAACCCCGGCGCGATCGCGTTCACCGTAATCCCGCGGGAACCGACTTCCTTGGCAAGCGACTTGGTAAAGCCGATTACCGCCGCTTTCATCGCGGAATAATTCACCTGCCCCGCGTTGCCGTACAGCCCCGCGACGGAGGAAAGGCTAATCACGCGCCCCCAACGCTTTTTCATCATACCCGCGACCACCAACCGCGAAAGGTTGTAGACGCTTTTCAGATTGACGGAGTACACCTCGTCAAACCGCTCCTCACTCATGCGCATCAGCAAGCCGTCCCGCGTGATTCCCGCGTTGTTGACGAGTATGTCCACGCCGCCCAACGCTTCCTCGGCCTTGCCGACCATTTCCTGACATGCCGCATAGCGCGAAACGTCACACGCAAAAGCAACCGCCCTCACGCCCCGCGCTTCACACAACTTCACCGTTTCCCGCGCCGAATCCGCGCCGGAAGCATAATTCACGGCAACGTCATGCCCGCGCTCCGCGAACGCGACGGCAATCGCCCTGCCTATGCCCCTTGACGCGCCCGTAACTAACGCCGTCATATCCACCCTCCAAACCGCCGCGCGACGCTTTGCAGAAGGTCCCGCGCGTCCGCCGCCATAGTTTCTATAATTTCCCCGCACGGTCTGATTTCCTTTACCATACCCGCGCTCTGCCCCGCCATAAACGTACCTGTTTTGACTTCGCCGTCCAACACCGCCCGGCGAAGCGAACCGAGGGTCAACTGTTCCAACTCCTCGAACCCCGCGCCGTTTTTCTCTAACAACTGATACTCCCTTGTCAAGGGAGATTTCAAGGCGCGAATCGGGTGTCCCCCGCTTCTGCCCGTTACCGTTGTGGAAATATC
Organism: Clostridiales bacterium; assembly: GCA_031255355.1. Classification (GTDB taxonomy): domain Bacteria; phylum Bacillota; class Clostridia; order Monoglobales; family Firm-18; genus JAIRSR01. The sequence goes on along the minus strand of JAIRSR010000069.1, from coordinate 1,874 downwards.
CGACGCTTTCAGCACCATTGCCTTGTAGTTCGGGTGTACGGTACACTCCGTTGACGCCACAAAGCAAGTACCGCACTGTACGCCCTCCGCGCCGAGCAGGAACGCCGCCGCCATACCCGCGCCGTCCGCGATCCCCCCCGCCGCGACGACGGGAACCGATACCGCCCGCGCGATCTGCGGCACAAGCGTCATTGTGGTGAGTTCCCCGATATGCCCGCCCGCTTCACAGCCCTCGCCGACCACCGCGTCCGCGCCGAGCCGTTCCATTTTCACCGCCTGCGCCACAGACGCGACCACAGGAATGACGGTAACGCCATGCGCTTTCCAACGTTCCATGTACTTCCCCGGGCTTCCCGCCCCCGTGGTGACGACCTGTACGCCCTCCTCCACGGCCAACTCCGCCAAATCGTCCGCGAATTGTGACATCAGCATGATGTTCAGCCCGAACGGTTGCTCCGTCAACGCCTTTGCGCGTATGATTTTTTCACGAATGACCTCGCGCGGCGCACCGCCCCCCGCGATAATCCCCAAGCCGCCCGCGTTTGACACGGCGGCGGCAAGTTGTTCCTCCGCGACCCACGCCATGCCGCCCTGAATCACCGGATATTTTATGCGCAATAATTTCGTCAATCTTGTTTCCATTTCCGCGTATCCCCCTCATTCTAATCACGAAACAAAACTACCGCCGCCATGTAATCAACGCCCCGCCGTAGGTCAAGCCGCCGCCAAAGCCCACAAGAATGATTTTGTCGCCGTCCCGAAGCAAGCCGCCCTTGTTCATCTCGTCCAAGCAAATCGGTATACTCGCGCTGGAGGTGTTTCCGTATTTTTCCAAATTAGTGAAAATCCTGTCCGCGTCATAGTCCAACTTTGACGCCACGGCGGAGATAATCCTCTTGTTCGCCTGGTGCGGCACAACGCGGCTGACGTCGCCTATGGCAAGACCGCTTCGCGTGAGCAGTTCGTTGATTACCTTGATATTCACGTTTACGGCAAATTTATACACCTCTTTGCCGTTCATCTTTACACAGCGATCCTCCGCAAACGCCGAAGCGCGCAAAACCTCGCCCGCCGCGCCGCTCGCGCCCAAACAACAATCGATCATGCCCGGCGTATCGGACGCACACGCCACCACCGCCCCCGCGCCGTCGCCGAACAGGACGCAGGTGTTGCGGTCGGTATAATCCGTAATGCGTGAAATCGCCTCTGACGCGACAATCAAAACCGTCTTTGCCTTGCCCGCCTTGATGTAACTATCCGCAACGTCCAGCGCGTAGGTGAACCCACTGCAAGCGGCGTTCACGTCAAAGCAAAACGCGCCGTCCGCGCCGAGTTCCTTTTGCACCAAGCACGAAAGCGACGGCGTGTAGCAATCCGGCGTAATCGTCGCGGCAATGATTGCGTCGATTTCATTCGCCGTGATTCCCGCGTCCGTCATGGCGGCGGTTGCCGCCCGCGCCGCCATTTCATACACCTTGGTATCCCCGCATAGGCGGCGTTCTTTAATGCCCGTACGGTCAGTGATCCACTCGTCCGAGGTGTCCACCATTGCTTCCAACGCGCGGTTGGTCAGAACCTGATCGGGCAAATAACTTCCCGTTCCTTTGATTTGTAAATAAATCCCGTTCACCCTCTTACCGCCGCCCGAATCCGCCCTTGTGAGGGGGAGGCGGCACGGCTGTTAAATAAATCCGCTACGGCGAATACAGCGAAAAACTTTGCGAAAAACACCGTTTGACTTTTCGTAAAATTTCATTTATAATAAATATTGAATTGATTAGATTTACTAATTATTAGATTTACTAATTATATTCTTATTTGCTTGCGTTGTCAAGGGGAAAAGGAGGATTTTTTGATTATGGCAGAGAATTGCT
>JAIRSR010000068.1 GCA_031255355.1 Clostridiales bacterium | reverse complement strand
ACATTCCCTCCGATTGGGGGACGGCGGTGAACGTCCAAGCAATGGTATTCGGCAACACCGGCGACGACAGCGGTACGGGCGTCGCGTTTACGCGCGATCCCTCGACGGGCGAAAAGGTGCTGTACGGCGAGTTCCTCATGAACGCGCAAGGGGAGGACGTTGTCGCGGGGATCAGAACGCCGCATAAAATCTCACGGCTGAAAGACGTTATGCCGGAGGTTTACGACAAATTCACTGACATTGCGGGGAAACTTGAAACGCACTACCGCGATATGCAGGATATGGAATTTACCATTGAAAATAAAAAGTTGTACATGCTACAGACGAGGAACGGCAAGCGAACCGCGCAGGCGGCAATCAAAATCGCCGTAGACTTGGTGGAAGAGGGCATGATCGATAAAAAACAGGCGTTGATGAATGTAGACCCTAAGCAGTTGGACGCGCTGCTGCACCCGATGTTCAGCGCGGACGCGCTCAAAGCGGCAACGGTGCTTGCCACAGGGCTTGCCGCGTCGCCCGGGGCGGGTTCCGGGCGCGTGTACTTCACCGCAGACGCGGCTGTCAAGGCGGCGGCAAGCGGCGAAAGTGTTATTTTGGTACGTCTGGAAACTTCACCCGAGGACATCGAGGGTATGGACGCCGCAAGCGGGATTTTGACCGCGCGGGGCGGCATGACCTCTCACGCGGCGGTGGTCGCGCGGGGTATGGGTCGCTGCTGTGTCGCGGGTTGCGGGGATATTAAGGTGAATGAGGACGAAAAATACTTCACCGTCGGCGATAAAAAGTTCCCCGAGGGCAGTTATATTTCTATCGACGGCAGTACCGGGAACGTGTATGAGGGCAGTGTAAAGACCATGGAGGCGCAACTGACAGGGGATTTCGCTAAGTTTATGAGTTGGGCGGACGAGATTCGTACGCTTAAAGTCCGCGCGAACGCGGATATTCCCCGCGACGCGGCGGCGGCGGTCGGCTTCGGCGCGGAGGGAATCGGGCTTTGCCGTACAGAGCATATGTTCTTTGAGGAGGATCGCCTTCCGGTCGTCCGCGAGATGATTGTGGCGAAAACGGTAGAACAGCGCAAAAAGGCGTTGCAGAAACTGCTTCCGATACAAAGAGGGGATTTTGAGGGGCTGTTCAAGGCGATGAACGGACTTCCCGTCACTATCCGTCTTTTGGACCCGCCTTTGCATGAATTTTTGCCGACGGCGGCGGAGGATATTAAGGCGTTGTCCCTTGAAATGGGCATTTCCTTTGAGGAACTGAAAGAAACGATTGAAAGTTTGCACGAGTTTAACCCCATGCTGGGGCATCGCGGCTGCCGTCTGGCGGTTACATACCCGGAAATCGCGGCAATGCAGGCGCGGGCGATTGTCGAAGCGGCAATCAATGTGACCAAGAGCGGCATTACCATCACGCCGGAAATTATGATTCCTCTGGTGGGCGAAATTAAGGAATTGCAGTACGTGAAACGCGTCGTTACCGCGACCGCCGAGGAAGTCATCAGCGCGGCGGGGATCGACATGACCTACCTTGTGGGTACCATGATCGAGGTGCCGCGCGCGGCGGTAACAGCGGATAAAATCGCGGAGGAAGCGGAGTTTTTCTCTTTCGGTACCAATGATTTGACACAGATGACCTACGGTTTTTCGCGTGACGACGCGGGGAAATTCTTGGATTCCTACTACGAAAAGAAAATTTTCGAGGCAGACCCGTTCGCGCGGCTGGACCAAGCGGGGGTCGGCAGGTTGATGGAAACCGCCGTCGCGTTGGGCAGAAAGACGCGCCCGGGCATCAAGTTGGGCATTTGCGGGGAGCATGGCGGCGACCCGTCGTCAATCGAATTTTGCCACAGAATCGGGCTGCAATATGTGTCCTGCTCACCGTACCGTGTGCCAATCGCGCGGTTGGCGGCGGCGCAAGCGAAAATCAAGTCAGAGGTATAATTATATAGCATACATGAAAGCGTCCACAGTAATGTGGACGCTTTTGGGTACTTAGCCGCAAACCCCGCAAACCTTTGTTAAGATATGTTTGCTGTTATGTTTGCTATAATCAAAGCCCCCCTTCGAGTAATTCGATACCGCTCATATTTGCCTTGCCGTTTTTCAAAAAAGCGTAGGTTAGATTGTCGGCTTTGCAGTTGGTAAATGCAATCTTTTTCATGTTGCCGTTTTTGAAAAAGGTATTGCGGAAAGTAACATTCCGAAACTCCGTTTTGGAATACTTGCAGTTTTCAAAAGAGCAGTCCGTTACCTCCCCCTCGATCACCAGTTCCGCAAACCCTGTTCCGCTGAAAGTGATGTGATTCCAAACGACCTCGCCTACCTTGCATTTTTTGATTTCGCTTGCTTTGAAAGCCGCGCCGGTTACATTCGCGCCGGTAAAATCACAGTCCTCGATACTGCTGTATTGAAATACGGATTTACCTAAATCACACATAGCAAAAATGTTCTTTGCCATGTGCGAATGTGATACGCGGCTTCCGCGCATTACCGACCTTGAAAAATCGCTGTCGGTGATGTTGTTTCCCTTAAATGTGATACCTGATAGTTCCGAACCCACAAAAAGGCAGTTGTTGATATTTGCTTTGCCAAACCGCTCATACAGGTTTTTCAGTCCCGAAAAATCCGCGTCTTTCCAAATGCTTGCCGACATATTCCAACCGGGTTTTTTCATTTCCGCTTCTTTTTCAAAATCGTTTTCCAAGACGGCTTCAGGCTGTGCGGAACCCGGCGCGGGGCGATACGATTCCGAAAAATAGTTGAGGTCTGTGCCAAGCGATTCGGCAAGGCGGTTGAAAGTGATGATGTCCGGCATGGACTCCCCGCGCTCCCATTTTCCTACCGCCTGTGAACTGACAGACAGCATTTGCGCAAGTTGGGACTGAGAGAGGTTTTTCATCTTTCGCGCGACCGTGATTTTATCGCCTATTGTTGCTGCGCTTAACATCATAGCGTTATTCCTCGCTTTCGTTTTGTTTTGTATGACATTATTTTAGCATGGAACGCGTAGAAAAACAATGCAAATTCTGAAACCAACAGTAGGATTACGCTACCAACCGTTGTAATTGATCGTTGCGGGCATGATGCTATCACTCCATACCTTGCGCGGTTGGCGGCGCAAGCGAAAATTAAGTCAGAGGTATAGGATGCCTTTTGGTACTTAACCGCAAACCTTTGCCAAGGTATGAACTCGATGAGTTACCGTACAGAAAATTCAGTAATTTTCTGTACGTAACAAAAAGCGCCCGCAATATAACGCGGGTGCTTTCTTGTTATGTTATCGGCTTAATTTAATACTTCACTATCTTTGCTCCGCTGTAATAATTTTCAAGAATTTGCTTGTAGTCCGCGCCGTTTTCCGCCATATGATTCGCACCGTATTGGCTCATGCCGACACCGTGTCCCGCGCCCTGCACGGTAAAGGTGACGTTTTTTTCGTCAACCGCAATGTCAAAATAAGTGGATTTCAAGCCGAACATGGCGCGAATTTGGGTACCTTTGATTTCCGCGCCGCCAACCGTTATGGTATCTATGTGGTTCGCCTGTGTGCGGGTGCGTTCCCCGATCCACGCGCCGGAATTTTCCGAAAATTCCGCGTTGGGGAAACTTTCCTTGATTTTCGCGGTGAACTCCTGCCGCGAAACGGATACGGCGGAAACAAAGCCCGCCTTTGCCTCCTCCCCCGCGCTTTTTACGCTGACGAGGTACGGCAAATCCCGCGCCCATACGTCGCCGCTTGCCTCCGTCGCGCCGCCCGCGCTTGCGGCGTGGAACACCGCCAAAATCGGCTCGTCGTCGTATACCAAGATTTCACCGGCGGTGTCGTCCGCGTAACTTCTGATTTTGGCAAGGTACTCCTCCGCCCATTTTTGCCCGTGCCGCTGTATCAACTGCTGTTCGGAATAGTAGGCGTTGCAGTGGGCGGGGTCGGTGCAGACCGCCGCGTCGGGGTGCGCGGGGGACGCGGCGGCGGGGTCTTTGACGTAATTCAGATATTTGTGGTATACATAGGTACGCGCGGCGACGGCTTGCGCCTTTTGCGCTTCGGGCGCGAACAGGGCGGGCATTTCCGCAGGAAGTACGCCTTTGACGTATTCCTCGATCCCGATTGCCCGCGTTTGACCCTCGTCGCTGAAGTAAACGTTGAGTTCCGTGGGGAGCGTCCCGCCCTCCGACGGAGGCGCGGGCAACCGTACGCCGTCCCCCGAGGAAATTGCCGCAAGCGCGGCGGGCAGAATGAATATGACCGCCATACAGCCTAAATACGTCAATAATAACCGTTTCATTGGTAAAGCCAGCCTTTCGTTAAATTTGCTTGCCGCATTATATTGAAATTATATTATACAAGCCTGTGAAATAGTACGGATTTTTCTTGACATATATATCAATTTGTTATATACTCATACTATCGCCGTTTTGAGCGGCTTATTTTATGACAGTTACATGGCGGTGAAGCGCGGAATGAAAAGAACGGTAGATTTGTTTAACACCCGGGCGGGTCGGGTTTTGTGTTTATTTTTCACTGTTTGTTTTATATTTTCGGCAGTGCTTTTTTGCTATGCCGATACCGTCGCGTTTGACGGCGCGGGGGAGGGCGGGGACGCTTCGCTGTTCAGCGGGGGAGGGCAGGAATACTGCCTTTCGCTGCCGAAAGACCGCCAAACCGGGGAGGGCGGCGACAAGGGCTTTGCCTTTCCGTGCGCGGCGGGGGGACGCGGCATACAAGACGCGGCGGGGACGGCGCGGCACCGCAAAATCCGTGAAGTTTCGCCGGGTGACGGCGCGGCGCGTGGCATTGTGGTCTGTTCGCAAAAGCGGGACGGCAAAAAGTGACGTGTAAGAGATTTTAGACAGGCTCTAAGGCAAAACCGCAAGCAGTCAGGCGGCGCGGAGGGAATCCGTTTGTGTGTTCCCGACCGTCCGCAAACCAATAAAAAAGGAGGAATTTACCTTGCGCGGTAGGAAAGTAAACTTTTTCGTTACAGTGGCAATCATTGCGCTATTGGGTTATCTGTCCGCATACGGCGTGGAGTTTTCCATCGGCAACAGCGAATACAAACTCAAAGGCGCGAAGGAAATGCGGTACGGCATTGACATCAACGGCGGCATCGAGGCGATTTACGAGCCGAAAGACCCGGAGGAAAAGCCGACAGAGGATCAATTAGAGGCGGCAAGAGCGGTCATCGAGACCCGCTTGGATTTGAAAAACATCACGGACAGGGACATCACCGTTGACGTGGACAACGCTATGATTATCGTAAGATTCCCGTGGAAGTCAGAGGAAATCGAGTTTGACCCGCAACAGGCGATTGCCGAAATCGGGCAAACCGCTATGCTGACCTTTCGGGACCCCGACGGCAACATCCTGCTCAAGGGCGATACCGTCAAAAGCAGCAAGGCACAGCCGGCGCAAAACAACAGGGGCTATGAAATCGCTCTGGAGTTCAACGACGAGGGAGCGCAGCAGTTCGAGGACGCTACGCGGACTTTGACCGGGAAAAATATGTCGATTTATATGGACGAGGATATGATTTCCTCACCGAGAGTAAATGAGGCAATTGCCGGCGGACGCGCGGTAATCACGGGCGATTTTACGACGGACGAGGCGAAAAAACTCTCCAACCAAATCAGTTCCGGCGCGTTGCCGTTTTCGCTGAAATCGGAAAATAACAACACCATAAGCCCGACAATGGGGAAATCCGCGCTGTCCGTCATGTTAAAGGCGGCGATTTTGGCGTTTATCCTCATCTGCCTGTTTATGCTGTTTTACTACAGACTGCCCGGCTTTGTCGCGGTTTTCGCGCTTTCTCTGCAAGTCATCGGGCAGCTTCTGGCGTTGTCCGTGCCGCAGTTTACGCTGACACTGCCCGGGATCGCCGCAGTGATTTTATCGATCGGCATGGGTGTGGACGCGAACATTATCAGTTCAGAGCGTATTAAAGAGGAAATCCGCGACGGCAAGAGCGTTGGCGCCGCAATCGACGCGGGCTTCCACAAGGCGTTTTCCTCCGTGTTCGACGGCAACATCACCGTCGCGATTGTCGCGGTGATTCTATGGGTATACGGTTCGGGGACAATGATTTCTTTCGGCTATTCACTGCTTACCGGCGTACTGCTGAACTTCTTGGCGGGCGTTACGGCGTCGCGCATCATGATTCGTGCGCTGAGCAGGTTTGACGGTCTGAGGAAACCGTGGTTTTACGGCGGAAGGAGGTCTGCACAGTGATTAAATTTTACAGTCACAGATGGAAGTTTTATTCAATATCGCTGGCGGTTATGGTGTTGGGGATTGTCATGCTGTTTGTCAACGGCTTGCAACTTGACATTCAATTTAAGGGCGGCGCGATTATCAAATATTCCTTTGAAAACGAACTCGACCTTGACCGCGTAGATGAAATTGTAACGCAAACGCTGAACCGGGGCGTTGATATTCAGGAAACAGAGAGCAACGCGAACGCCGCAGGCGGCGCGGCGGTGAAACGCGTGGTGCTGAACCTCGCGGGGAACGAGGGACTTTCGGAGGAAGCGCAGATTCAGTTGGACGCCGCGCTGAAAGCGGAGTTTCCCGAAGCGAACTTAGTATCGGCGGGTACGTCCGTCGTTAAGCCGTTTATCGGCGAACGCTTCCTTGCCAGAAGTATCCGCGCGTTGATTTTGGCGACGATTTTCATTCTGCTTTATATTTGGTACAGTTTCCGCAAAGTTTCCGGGCTGTCGGCGGGGGTTATGGCGTTTGTCGCGCTGATTCATGACGTGTTTGTGGCGTTTTTCATCTTTGTTATTTTCAAAATCCCGCTCAACGAGTCCTTTATCGCGGTGGCGTTGACCATCCTCGGCTTCTCGATCAACGACACCATTGTCATCTATGACCGGATTCGGGAAAATAAGCGTCTGTACGGCACGAAAATGCCGATAGACGAATTGGTGGATAAGAGCATTACGCAATCAATTACACGCTCGGTAAATACCAACGTGGCGACCTTTATCAGTATATTCATCGTGTATATTTTCGCGCTGATTTACGACATCGAATCCATCAAGACCTTTGCGCTTCCTATGGCGTTCGGTACGGTATCCGGCTGTTACTCTACCATATGTATCGCGGGTCCGCTGTGGGTAACGTGGCAGAAGTTCAAAACGCGGGGCAAAACCAAAACGGCGTAGCGCGGGAGGTGACGGCATGGGCGTTGTTGTGAAAAAAGGCTTTAAGTTGATATTAACGCATGTCTTAGCGCTGGCGCTTGCCTTGTTCCTCGCGTTTGTGTTCGGTTGGCTCATCAGCAAATGGGGGTTCGCGCCGTATTCCGTAATTTGCTCCCTGTTCTATATCGGGCTGTTCTATTCGGAAGGTTGGAATTGGGGCAGGTTGGAGGGCAGGAAGTATAACGAAATCAAGGAAAGTCCCCTCCGCGCCCTTGCCGCGTCCGCGATTCCGAGCGTGATTTGCGCGGCGTTCGCGGCGGCGGCTGTATTCGCGGGGGCGGGGGCGTATATCGTCAACGTCGCCGTGAAACTTTGGTACTTTCCGTTCGTGGGCTTTTTCGCGGTAGCGGACAGTGTTTCGGCGGGGGAAATCCTGCGATCCGGCGCGGTGATCCCCGTGGTGGTAACGATCGGCTATTACATCGGTACGAAAAATTTTTCGGTGTTAGAAAAAATCGCCTTTCGGAAAAACAGGCGCAAGGAAGCCGCCAAGCGGACAAAATGAATAAACCAATGAATCACCTCATATATTGTTATGAGGTGATTTTTTGTGCTGGTGGTCTTGAAAAAATCGAATATTTTGTTGGTACTGCTGCTGTGTTCCGTCGCGTGGATGGCGTATGTGGCAATGACTGCCGTCACCCCCGCAAGCGCACCCGCCGCGCCGGACACGATTGTCATAGACGCGGGACACGGCGGCATGGACAGCGGCGCGGTCAGTCCGAACGGCGTGGGGGAAAAGGATATAAACTTGGCGATTTCTTTTTTCCTAAAGGAAATCGCGGAGGAGGACGGCATGGCGGTGATTATGACGCGGACGGAGGATCGGTCGCTTCACACCACGGACAGCGGCAAAATCAGGGTACAGAAGCGGTCAGACCTTGAAAAACGGAAAACCGTACTGAACGAAACAGGCGCGGCGGCGTTTATCAGCATACATTTGAACAAATTCGAGCAGAGCAAATACAAGGGGGCGCAGGTGTTTTCCGCGAACAACGACAGGAGCGTACTGCTCGGCAGGTGCATACAGCAAAGTTTGCGGGAGGGACTGGCAGACGGCAACACCCGCGAGGCGAAAATCGCGCCGAGCAACGTGTATATGTTCAAGGGAACGGCGGAAACCGCCGCCATTGTGGAGTGCGGCTTTTTGTCCAACCCGGAGGAAGAGGCACTGCTCGGGCAGGAGGAATATCAAAAAAAATTAGCGTATTATATCTACGAGGGCTTCAAAAAGTACCGCGATTACGCGGAACAAATGCCGGAGCAAACGCAGGAACCACAGCAAGCCGCGCCCGAACCCGGGGCGCGGTAATTTTTTTGCAATTCGCGTATAATAAAGAAAAAACAGGGCATACTAAAAAACGACAGATTTTTCATGATGTATCGGTTATAATAGACCTATCCGCAACTATATTACGGCGGTAAAGCAATATAGTTTTAGGACGGGTCTAATATACAAAAGCAAATTAAATATGACGTGAGAGGTGGTAGCATGAAGTTAGAAAAACTCGGGGAACAACTTATCGTCCGTCTGGAGGGCGAATTAGATCACCATTACGCGACGCGCGTCCGTGAGGCGGTGGATGCGGCGGTTTTGGTGGGGGATATTCGGAAAATCATATTCGACTTCACGGAGGTAGGCTTTATGGACAGTTCGGGCATCGGCGCGATTATGGGCAGATACCGCCTGATGCGGACGGTGGGCGGCACGGTCGGCGCGTTCGGCATATCGCCGCGGGTGGACAAGTTGATCGCCATGTCGGGCATCAAAAAGATCATCACAATCTACACTACCGAAAAAGAAGCGACAAGGGGGATCAGTTAATGCGGTTTTCTAACGATATGTCGATACAATTTCCAAATAAATCGGCAAACGAGGGATTCGCGCGGGTCGCGGCGGCGGCGTTCGTCGCGCAGTTGGACGTCACCGTGGAGGAACTATCCGATGTAAAGACCGCCGTGTCGGAGGCGGTCACAAACGCGATTGTACACGGCTACGAGAACATGAAAGGGTACATAACGGTCGCGTGCCGTATCGAGGGCGATTTGGTGGAAATCAAGGTCAGCGACAGCGGCCACGGCATTCCCGATGTGGAAAAGGCGCGGCAGCCGCTGTACACCTCGCGCCCGGAGTTGGAACGGAGCGGCATGGGCTTCACCGTCATGGAAACTTTTATGGACGAGGTGGACGTGGTTTCCGCGCTCGGCGTAGGCACCACGGTCATCATGAAAAAGAGAATCTCCGAAAAGGATTGACGTATGCGAACAGCTATTTTTTTGAATATAGAGCGGGCGAAAAACGGCGACCGGGAAGCGCGGTCGCGGATCGTGGAGGAAAACACCGGGTTGGTGTGGAGTGTCGTCCGGCGGTTTTTGGGGCGCGGTCACGAAGCGGAGGATTTGTTCCAGATTGGCTGTGTCGGTCTGATCAAGGCGATTCAGAAGTTCGACGCGGCGTTCGGGGTGCAATTCTCTACCTACGCCGTCCCGATGATTATGGGCGAAATTAAGCGGCATATCAGGGACGACGGCATCATCAAGGTCAGCAGAAGCCTAAAGGAACTGAGTGCGCGGGCAAGGGCGGCGCGGGAGCGGCTTGCCGCGTCCCTCGGCAGAGAACCGACGGTGACGGAACTCGCGGACGACCTCGGCGCGAACAGGTCTGAACTGGTGATGGCGTTGGACGCGGCGGTTGCGCCGGAATCGCTCAGCGCGGCACAAAGCGGCGACGGCAGGGAACTGCTCGGAACACTCGGCGCGGACGGCGATATGGCAGGGGAAGTGATTGACAGAATCGCGATTCAAGAGGCGTTGTCCTCCCTCGCGCCGCGGGAACGGCAGATTATACTGCTGCGGTATTTCCGTCAGAAAACGCAAACGCAAATCGCGCGTATGCTGGGAATCTCACAGGTGCAGGTGTCGCGGATTGAAAAAAAAGTGTTGTGCGATATGCGCAAAAAAATCAGTATATAATCCGGCGTTTGCGCGGATACTAATACCAAAGTGCCGGAAAGGACGTGTCCGCGAATGAACAAGGATTACACCAACAAAGAGTACGCCGATTATATTAAGAAAAAATCGCCGAAATCGCGCACCGTGAGGGATACCGCACGGGCGTTTTTGGTCGGCGGTCTGATTTGCGCGTTCGCGCAGGCGGCGGCGAATTATATGGAGTTTCGCGGCGTTGACGCGGAAACGCTCAAAAACGCGCTCCCCGTCATTATGGTGGGGTTGGGCGCGTTGTTCACCGGCGCGGGGCTGTACGAGAAGTTGGCGAAGTTCGGCGGCGCGGGAACCATTGTACCGATTACAGGCTTTGCCAACGCCGTGGTATCGCCCGCTATGGAGTTTAAGACGGAGGGGCATGTGCTTGGCGCGGGGGCGAAAATGTTCGTGATTGCCGGGCCGGTGATTGTGTTCGGGACCATTGCTTCCGTCGCGGTCGGGCTGATTTACTTCCTGTTCGGATGAGTTTGGCCGCGCGTTCGCGCGATAGGCGAAACGTGCTTCTTTGGATTCCGTTCGGAAGCCGTATTATATGAAAACACGTATATCTGCCGCCGCCCCGTAATATACTATACGGGGTGATAGTTATGGGGCAATATGTGTTCGCCTACGCCGTGGGCGGGATTCTGCTGCTGGTGCTGCTGATTCTTTTGGCGAAGCCGATCAAATGGACGCTGCGGCTTGTGATCAATTCCGCCCTCGGGTGCGCGGGGCTTATGATATTTAATCTTATCGGCGGGTTGTTCGGGCTGTATATCGGTGTGAACATCGCCACGGCGGTCACGGTGGGGATTCTCGGCTTGCCGGGGCTGGCGTTGTTGCTGGTGTTGCAATACATGATTTAACACCAAGTTTACATACAAAACGAAAATAACCGGGTTTTTAACAAGTTATTAACAAAAAAA
>JAIRSR010000163.1 GCA_031255355.1 Clostridiales bacterium | reverse complement strand
AGGCGTTATGGCTGCGGTACTACAACGAGTTAAGCGACGTGATCCGCGAGGGCGGCGCGGGATTTTCCGATTGGAGCGGCGTGTACAGCGCGGAGCCGTGCTACATCGTGCAATCTGATTTTTCCTACATGATTAGCGATGATATGTTCGTGGATTTTGAGTTGGCGCACCTGCAAGAAAGTTGCGAAAAAATCAAAAACACCATTTTCCACTTGGACGGGCCGGGCGAACTTTCGCACCTCGACGCGATACTCGGCATTGGCGAACTGGACTGCGTACAGTGGATTCCCGGCGAGGGCAACCCGCCCTCCGCGCAGTGGCAGGAGGTCAACCGCAAAATCAAGGCGGCGGGGAAAAGCCTGTACATCACGGGCGACCCCGCGAACTTCGACGCGGTCATGGCGGACTTGGGCGACGGCACAAGGGCATACTACGCGATACGGGAATACGACGACGCGTTCGGCGGGTTGCAGAACAAAGACGTTCTGACGCGGTTTATCGACAAATGGAAATGATGACATTATTGGAACGGCTCAAAAAAATTTACGTTGAGAGATACACCACAACGGACGGCGCGGAGGCGGAGAACGCGCTCTCCCGCATAGAACCGGACGGCTGTTGGCGCGACATTGACTATAGCGGCGGGGAGACCGCCGCGTGGCAGCCGCTGACGCACCTGCGCCGCGCGAAACTCTTGGCGGCGGCGTATGCCGTGACGGGGAACGCCGCGTTTGCGCGGGGGACGCTTGCCGCGCTGCACTTTTGGCTGGCGCGGAAGCCGTACAGCGCGAATTGGTGGCATATGCAAATCGGGCAGCAGTTATGCGTTATGCCGATATTAGTCCTGCTGCGCGGCGCACTCCCGCGCGAAACGGAAGCGCAATTCCTGCAAACGCTGTACACCCCGCAAATGGCGGAACCCCGCTTCCGCACAGGGCAAAACCTCATGTGGTTTGCCGCACAGCAGGTGGTGCGGGGCGTGCTGACGGAAAATGAAGCGGACGTGCTCGAAGGACTTTCCTACGTCAAAAGTGAAATCCGCGTAACGGACAAAGAGGGCATACAGCGGGACGGCAGTTTTCACCAACACGGCGCACAGTTATACAGCGGCGGCTACGGCACGGCGTTTCTATGCGACGCGGCGTTTTGGCTGCGCGTCACGGAGGGGACGAAGTTCGCGTTTGAGCGGGAATACATTGAAACGCTCTCTTTTTTGCTGTTGGACGGACACCAACTGATGATTACCGGGCGGGAATTTGACCCCTCCGCGTCAGGGCGGCAAATCGCCCGAACAGGGGAGGAGCAAAAGGCGATCAGCCTGCTTCCCGCGTGTGACGCGCTTGCCCGCGCGAACCCGCAACGGCGCGGGGAACTTACGGCGTTCGCCGAAAGAATCAAAGACGGCGCGGAATCGTTATGCCGCAACAAGCACTTTTTCCTCTCCGACTATATGACGCACCACAGGCGGGACGTGTTTGTATCGCTGAAAATGTGTTCCCGCAGGACGGTAGGCACGGAGCATATGAACGGCGAAAATTCGCAAGCCTTTTGGCTGCCGTTCGGGTACACCAACATCATCACTCACGCGCGGCGCGACGAAACGCTGTACGCGCTGTGGGACTGGACTTTGATTCCGGGCGTGACCGCGCCCGCGGCGGTAGACAAACTCGACTGCTATCAAAGCCACGCGGCGGAGTTCGTCGGCGGCGCGAGTGACGGCGTTTGCGGCGTTGCCGTAATGACGCTGGACAAGGCGGGCGTTCGCGCGAAAAAGTCATGGTTCTTTTTTGATGATTGCGTCGCCGCGCTCGGCGCGGATATTTGCGCGGACAGGACGGAAGAAATCCGCACGGCGGTGAACCAAGGCTTTTTGCGCGGCAATCTTGCCGTAGACGGCGTTGTGTTGGACGTTGGCAAGCACACCTTTACCGACGCGCGACGTGTTTCCCATGACGGTCTGGAATACTTGCTGCCGCCCGGCGCGGCGGTGACGGTGCGCCTTGGCAGCGTCACCGGCGGCTGGCACAACATCAGCGCGGCGTATGCCGAACAGCCGATTAGCGGCGACTTGTTCAGTATCGCGATCGAACACGGCGCAAAGCCGATGGGCGAAAACTACGCGTACGCGGTGTTTTTCCGACAAATTGGCGATAGCGACGGCGTTGAAACCGCCGCCAACGGCAAGGACGCGCAAGCGGCAAGGCGGCGCGGTACGGAAACGCGCGGCGCGGTGTTCCACGCCCCCGCTTCCGTGACGTTCGAGGACGGCAAGACCCTCACCGCAGACGCGCCGTGTGCCGTACTGGTCACAAAAGACGGCGTAACGGCGGCAAATCCTGCGGCGGGGGCGCGGGACGTAACGCTAACGTATGGCGGCAAGTCCTACGCGTTTCATTTTACGGACGGCGGCAGCAGCACGATACCGCTTTAAGAATCGGGTGACAAGGACAATGCGTAATTACAAGGAATACATCGAGTTAAAACTGCGCGGGGACGCGCATAACAGCCATTTTTCCAACGGTATGACGCTGTGCGGGAGCGAATCGACCAACAGCCTTACCCTTGCTTCCCGCGCGGAAG
>JAIRSR010000107.1 GCA_031255355.1 Clostridiales bacterium | reverse complement strand
TAGTTTTTTGAAGTAGGGCGGTACGGATAACAAAGGAGGTATGTGATTTGATTGGCGCGACGGAGGTTTTAAGCGGTATGTCGGACGCGGGCGGGGTGAGTGATGAGAGAATTGTCGGTGATTTGATCGGCGGGCATGACAATTCCCGCATGTTGGAGGGGATGCGCTATTACAACAACGAGGGGGATGTTTTGCGGCGGCGTATTTACCGCTATGAGGCGGGCGCGCGGCGCGAGGACGTGACGAAGCCGAACAAGCGGTTGACGCATAACTGGCACAAGTTGCTGGTGGATCAGAAAACCGCGTATTTGTTCGGCAAGCCGGTGCGCTTTCACGCCGACGACCCTGCGGCGACAACGGCGGTCAACAGGTATTTGGGGGAGGCGTTTGACGATACGCTGTGCGAACTTGTCAAGGGCGCGTCCAACAAGGGTGTGGAGTGGCTTCAGATGTACGTTGGTGAGGAGGGCGGCTTTGGGTTTGCCGTGATTCCCGCGCAACAGGTCATTCCGATCCGCGACATGACACCGCAGAAACGGTTGACGGGGATCATCCGCTATTACGCGCTGGAACGCGCGGAGGGCGGGAGCGAGTGGGTCATCGAGTGGTGGAATGAAAACACGGTGAAGTATTTTTCGCGGGACGACAGCGGTAAAATCAGGTTTGAGCGGGAGGACTGCCATTTTTACCGGGGCGGCGCGGGCTACGGCTGGGGGCGGGTGCCTTTTGTCGCCTTTAAGAACAACGAGGAGATGCTCGGCGATTTGACGTTTTACAAGCAGTTGGTGGACGATTATGACGCGACGGTATCAGACCTTTCCAATAACCTTGCCGAAGTGCAGGATACCGTGACCGTACTCAAGGGGTACGAGGGCACGGACTTGCGGGAGTTCGCGGAAAATTTGCGCTATTACAAGGTGGTGAAAGTGAACGCGGGCGACGGCAGCGGGGTGGATAAGTTGGAGATTTCTATCCCCGTGGAGGCGAAGCGGGAACTGCTGAACCGTTTGGAGGAAAATATTTTTTTGTTCGGTCAGGGGATCAACGTTAAGGCTGACAAGTTCAGTAACGCGCCAAGCGGCGCGGCGATGAAGTTTTTGTATTCCTTGCTCGACATGAAGGCGGGTATGACGGAACGGAAGTTTACCGTCGCGATCAAAGAGGTGTTATGGTTTTTGTTTGAGTATATCGCGATGACGGACGGCATACGGTATGACGCGGGGGCGGTCGCCGTCGTTTTCGGCAAGCGTACCGCCGCCAACGAACTCGACGCGGCGGAAATCGCTTTGCGGAGTAAGGGGGTTATTTCGGACGCGACAATTATCGCGCATCACCCCTGGGTGGAGGACGTGGACGACGAACTGAAACGGTTGGGGATTCCGCGCTGACACGGTAAGTACCGGGGCTTCGCCCTTTTCGGCCGCAGGGCATAAAGAACGGCCGCTCCGTCACCGGGAGAACCGGTATAAAAAATCTAAGGAGGGTTTGTTATGGAATGGCTGGAAAAAATTTTGGAGGGCGCGGACAACGCCGCAGAACTCGCGGGGAAAATCGGGAACGCGCTTCCGAAGCATTTTATTCCCAAGGAGAAGTACAATGAGTTGGCGGAGGGGAAGCGGCTGCTGGAGCAGAATCTAAAAGCCGCCGCAGACGACAGGGTGCGCGACGTTGCGCTGCGTTCCGCGCTGCGGTCGCTGACGGGGGAACAGCGGGTGCGGGACGTGGATTTGGTCACGCCGCTCATCGACAAGGGCGCGGTGCATATCGACGAACACGGCGCGGTGTGCGGGCTGGAGGAGCAAATTGCCGCCGTGCGCCGGGAAAAACCGTATTTGTTCGGCGATTCGTCCCTCGCGGGGCGTGTGCCTTTGGCGGGTGCGGAAACGCCGCCCGCCGTCGGCAAGGAGCAGTTCGCGCGAATGAATTACCGTGAAAGGCGGGCGTTGTATGAGCGTCAGCCGGAGTTGTACAAAAATTTGATGAGTTGAAAGGGAGAGTGGTAGTATGGCAGCAATAGTTACAAAAATTAACGATTTGGTGAACACGGAGGTTTTATCTGACTTGGTAAACACGGGGTTGGAGGGGGAAATCACCCTTGCGCCGCTCGCGGCGGTGGACGCGTCCCTCGTCGGGCAGGCGGGGGATACCGTGAAACTGCCGAAGTATGCTTACATCGGCGACGCGGAGGACGTCGCGGAGGGCGAGGCGGTTGATATTACGAAGTTGTGCGCCGTTTCGGAATCCGTCACCGTGAAAAAGGCGGGAAAAGGGATTGAGATTACTGACGAGGCCGCGCTTTCCGGCTACGGCGACCCGATTGGCGAGGGGGCGAACCAACTGCGCCGCGCAATCGCGCAAAAGGTGGACGGCGACTGCTATGACGCGCTTTGCGGCATCGGCGGCGCGATGACGGTCGGGGACGGTACGGACGAGTTGACCGCTGATTTCGTCGCTGACGCGCTGGTGAAGTTCGGGCAGGAACTCGGCGGGGATAAGGTGCTTTTGATCGCGCCGAAGCAACTTGCCGCGCTCCGCAAGGACGACGGCTATATTATGCCGTGCGATATGGGCGCGAAAGTGATGGCGGACGGTACGGTCGGGAGTATTCACGGCTGTCAGGTGGTGATTTCGGACAGGATCGCGGCGGAGGACGGTGTTTTTACGAATTTTATCGTTAAGGCGGGCGCGCTCGCGATCTTCCTCAAGCGGGACACCAATGTGGAGACGGACAGGAATATCGTCAATAAGACGACCGTGATTACCGCAGATAAGCATTACGCCGCGTATCTGGCGGACGAGAGTAAGGCGGTCAAATTGACGACTGCCGAGGCGTAGGCGATGGCTGAGTTGAGCAGAGTGAAGTTGACGCTTGGGCTTGAGGACGACACCCATGACGCGGTGCTGTCGCTGCTTTTGGAACGGTGCGAAACGTGGGTGCGGGGCGTTTGCGGGATTTTTGACATGGGGGAGGATCGCACGCTGCTTCCCCTTGCCGCGCCGCTGGACGACGCGGTGGAAGCGTTATGCGTGGTGCGGTACAACAAACTCGGCAGCGAGGGGCTTTCGACGGAGGCGGTGGGTCCGCTTTCCATGAATTACAGCGATATTCCCGCCGACACCGCGCGAATCTTAGACCGCTGGAAGCGTTTGCGGTTTTGAGGGAGAGTTATGAGAAAAAACGATGCTTTGCTTTTTAGTTGTGAGCCGTATTCGGACGGGGAGGGCAGAATCGCCCGCGCCGCTGACCCGCGCGGCGGCGTGAAAGGGATTATGGTGCCTGTCGGCAGTGAACTCGCGGCGCGGGAGTTCGGGTTTGCGGAGAATGTTTCGCACCGGTTTTTTTGCAAGGAGGAAAATCCGCATCTTTTGGCGGGGAATATGATGCGGTACGACGGACGGGATTACACGATCGTACACGTCGCGGATTACGGCAGGATTAAGGTGGTGCATTTGAATACCTTAATCGGCAGGAAAAATGTGCGCTCCGTCACGCAAAATTTGCGGTATTGACGCGGGGAGGAGGCTGTTATGAAAAATGAGTTGTTTCACGCGCTGCTTGCCGACGAAGCGTTGTTGGCGTTGGTGGGCAGGACGGGGACGGCGGGGACGCCCTGTATTTTCTTTGATACGCCGCCCGTGCATGACGCGCTGCCCTGCGTTACCTTTTTTGAGAAAGACGGCTCTGACGCGGTGTTCGCCGACGATGTTTGTATCGCGCGGACGGTGGTGATGCAGACGGATGTTTGGTCGCGGGAGAGCGGGACGGAAATTTGCGGTCGGGTGGACGCGGTGACGCGTATGCTTGGGTATGTCCGCGCCAACGCGTGTGATTTGCCCGAGGCGAACCTGTGTCACGCGCGGGCGGTCTACAAAAAAGTGGTTTACACGGATTGAGGGAAAAAGAATCATGAGGATTAAGGGAGGTTTGGTTTATGCCAACGGTTAAAAAGGCGTTGCGGGGGCTTGCGGATTTGGGTATCTTCCCCGTGGTGAAAAATGATGAAACAGGGTACAGCGTCGGCAAACGGATTCCGATTTACGGCGCACAGGAGATTACCGCGCAAAAAGAAGTGAACGAATGGAAAATTTATGCCGACGACGGAATCTTTGACAGCGGCGCGGACTGGCGCGGGAACGCGTTTTCGCTTACCATTGCCGGTCTTCCCAACGAGTACAGGAGTTACTTCGAGGGCGGCGATTATGACACCGCTACGGGGGAATACACTTTTTCGTCGGTGAGCGACGCGCCGG
>JAIRSR010000078.1 GCA_031255355.1 Clostridiales bacterium | reverse complement strand
CACCCGCCCCACGTCGCGCACCGCCTGCCGCGCTTTCATGGTGCCGAACGTGATAATCTGCGCCACGCGGCTCTTGCCGTACTTCTGTATGACGTAGTCGATGACCTCGCCTCTGCGCTCGTAATCAAAATCAATGTCAATATCCGGCATGGTGACGCGCTCCGGGTTGAGGAACCGCTCAAAAAGCAGGTCATTTTTCATCGGGTCGATGTCGGTGATTTTCAGGCAGTACGAAGCAAGGCTCCCCGCCGCGCTTCCGCGCCCCGGCCCGACGTAAATGCCCGCGTCTTTCGCGTATTTGATGAAGTCCCACACGATGAGGAAGTAATCGACAAACCCCATATCGCCGACGGTTTTCAACTCGTAATCCAAACGGTTTCGCAACGCTTCCGTCACCGCGCCGTAGCGGTGTTCCAACCCGTCATAGCACAGTTTTTTCAAGTACTCAAAAGCGGCGGCGTTGCGTGAAGCGTCGTTTGATATGTCACACTCCGGCGGAACAACCTCCTGCGGCAGCGCAAAGCGCGGCAGGTGATACTTGCCGAACTCGATTTCCACATTGCACATATCGGCGATTTTCACCGTGTTTTCCACCGCCCCGGGCACGCCGGCGAACAACCGCGCCATTTCATCGCCGCTTTTGAGGTAATACTCCTCCCCCTCGAACTTCACGCGGTCTGTATCGTACAGGGTTTTCCCCGTCTGTATGCACATCAGAATATCTTGAAACTTCGCGTCGCGCTTGTTGACGTAATGCACATCGTTCGTCGCCGCCAGCCCTACGCCGTGCCGCTCCGCAAGGGTAACCAACACTTGGTTGACGCGGGCTTCCTCAAGACTGCCGTGGTTTTGCGTTTCAAGGAAGAAGCGTTCCGTGCCGAAAATACTGACGTATTCCCGCGCGAGTAAATCCGCGCCGTCCAAATCGCCGCGCAGTATCGCTTGCGGGATTTCCCCCGCGATACAAGCGGAAAGGCAGATAATCCCCTTGGCGTATTTGCGCAGGGTCGGCTTGTCCACGCGCGGCTTGACGTAAAAACCGTCCAACTGCCCGATACTGACGATTTTCATTAAGTTTTTATAGCCCTCGTTGTCTGCGGCAAGCAGGATTAAATGACTGCGCTTGTAATCGTCCTCGTAGTTCTTGTCGTGCAGAGTACGCGCGGCGACGTAGACCTCACAGCCGATAATCGGCTTGATCCCCGCCTTTTTCGCCGCTTTATAAAAATCCACAACGCCGTACATCACGCCGTGGTCTGTGATTGCGATCGACCGCTGACCCAACTCCGCCGCGCGGGTAATGAGTTTATCGATACGGCTTGCGCCGTCCAATAAACTGTATGCGGTATGCACGTGCAAATGCGCGAAATCAGTCATACTAACACCGCCACCCTTTCCGACGCGGATTTTAACCCGGCTCCTTGCCCAACAGCGTAATCTTGCGCATACGGTGATTTGCGCCCGATTTGGAGATCCCCAACGCCCGCGCCAAGTCCGCGAGGGACGCTTCGGGGTCGTCCAACCGCGCCCGCGCGATTGCCTCCAGCGGGGGCGGCAGATGTTCCAGCCCGATTTTTTTGTCTATCGCTTGAATCGCGAAAATTTGCGCCACCGCCGCGCCCGCGCACTTTTCCGCGTTCGCGTTTTCACAGTTGACCCGCCTGTTGGTAACGTTGCGGACTTCCTTTTCAATTTTGACGTTGAGGAACGCCATCATTTGCGTATGCGCACCGAGCGCGGCGAGGAAGTCCTCGATTTGCGCACTGTCCTTGATATAAAAAACATAGTTGCCCTTGCGGTGAATGATTTTCGGCGCAATGCCGAAGTATTCCAGCACCGCCGCGAAGTCGCCGCAAAGGGCGTAATGCCCCGTAACAAGTTCCAGATGATAGCCTTTCCTCGGCGCGGATACCGACCCGCCGCCCAAAAACGCGCCGCGCATGAACGCGCGTTTGCAGCACCCGCTCCGCGTGACGGACTTGTCGATCCGCAGCGGAACGCCCGCGAGCCGCATATCGCGGAGGATTTTAATCACCTCCGCGCCGTCCGCGCGAATGGTGTATATGCCGCTTTCCCGCGCCGTAACGTCAAGGCTTAAATGGTAAAGCCGCTTCGCAAGAGCGCACACGCGCTCCGCTACCGCGTGATGTTCCGTGTTGATTCGCAGCCCGCCGCCCGGCGTCTGCGCGGAAAAGCAAACAATGCCCGCGAGTTCCGCGCGCGCGCAGCAAATTTCCTCAATCGCCGTTTTGCAAATTTCATTTTTAACGTCTGACGCAAAAGACATAACATCACCTTGCACTTATTTAGACCTAAGACATCTGTTAGACCTGTCCGCTAATCCTGCGTGAGCGGATAAACGAGGATTTTTTTCGCCGCGCGAGGGTTAGTAAGCAGGTCTGTTATAATTATATCAAATAAATTAAAAAATGGCAACCGTCAGCAGAAAAATGAGCAACTTTTTTCGTTACCACTACGAACAGCATAGCGGAAAAACTCCGTTTTTTCAACCATCCGGACAGGTATATTCAATTGTAACATAAAAAACGCCGGTAACATGAATAAAAACAGGATTTGAAAATTCACCCCCTGTTTTTACCCCGTTCACGGCGTCAGCACATGTTTGGATCC
>JAIRSR010000046.1 GCA_031255355.1 Clostridiales bacterium | reverse complement strand
TATGTTACAATACTGAAAATTGCGCCCTGTGACATATGACATAACGCGTCACGGCAGCAATACCTGCGGAACGGAACGCCCCGCAAGGCGCGGCGCGGAACAATCATATTATGTGTAAGGTCAACCCCCCATTATCAGCAACGGAGTGATGTTATGACCAAAAAAATCATGTCATTTTTATGTACCGCCATCATACTTTATTCCCTCTTGATCAGCGCGGCACGCGCGGATTATGTGCCTTTCAGAGTGATTCACGTTGTGTTCGACGATTCCGGCAGTATGTTTCTTCCCGAGGAAACCAACGACAGTTGGTGCCAGGCAAAATATGCTATGGAGGTTTTCGCGGGGTTGCTCGGCGCGCGGGACAGCATGAATATATACGTCATGAGCGATTACGAAAAAGGGCGCAACGCGCCGCCAAAGCTCTCCTTAGACGGCGGCAACGACGCTGCCGCCAATATCGCGGCGGTGCATGATATGCCTGTCGCCGGCATGAACACGAAATTCGATTCGGTCAGAAAAGCATACGCGGATTTAGTCGATGCCCGCGCGGAGGAAAAATGGCTCGTGGTGCTAACGGACGGTGAATTTCAAGGCATCGACGATAAAGACGCGTTTTTTAGCGGCAAAGAGCCGGACATCCGCGTAATGTTCGTGAATATGATGGGCAAGGACGAATGGGGGATCGCGCCGAAGCCCGAAAACAGTATTTTCTATCAAAAGGTAGCGTCCGCCGCTGAAATTCCGTCCACCATAACGGACCTTTGCAGACGTATTTTCAACAGGCAAAAGCTTGATACGCTTTCGTTTGATATTCCGATGAGTGAGCTGGTCGTGTTCGCGCAAGGCGCGGACGTTGCCATTCACGGCATCAAAACCGGGGATACGGTCATTCCCCGCGATACGGTAGCTTCCGTTCGTTACAGCGACACGCCCGCAGAAAGCTATAAAGCCGCGAAACGCGCCGTCAATTTAACGGGGAAAATCGCCGCGTTCACCGGGGATTTCGATGCCGGTGACTATACCTTAGACGTCACGGGTCATGAAACGCTTGAAATTTATTACAAGCCTAATATTGACGTCCGCGCGTTTTTGTCCGACGCGGCGGGGAGCGAGGTCACCAATATGGACAAATTGGAATCGGGCGCGTATTACTTGAATTTCGGCTTTGTAAAAAAGGATACGGACGAAAGAGTGCCGCAATCCGAGTTGCTCGGAACGGTGCAATATTCCGCCGTCGTTACGAACAACGGCACGGCGCGGGAGTATGCCGCAGGGGAGCAAATTGTCATTACCGAGGGGGAACTTTCCGTAGCGGCTACAGCGCGGTATATGGACTATAATACGGTAGTCACCACCCGCTCGTACAGGGTTTACCACAATAAGGGACTGTCTTTCGCGGTGGCGGAAGCACCCGAATATACCATTCAAACGGACGGATTTTCCGGGGAGGTTTCCCCGATTGTAGTAAAGGCGCAAATCGAAAATGAGGACGGCGTTTATGTGGATTTTACGCCCGAGCAATGGGCGGCTATGGGAATACCGGAGGTGGTACCGTCAGACCCAAAGGCGAAAATCGGCGGGTTTCGGGTGGAAAAGAGCGGCGAAAACGGCTTGTTCAACCTCTACCCGACTGTTTACAGCGGCGGTGCGCGGGAGCAAGCCGTCGGCGACCTCGGGTTTCAGATCGCGCATTCGCAGATTGTCGGGGACGCGACTTGGAGCAACGCGGGAACGCCGCTGACTTTTTCGGTCGCGGACGGATTTTCCTGGTGGGACAGGAACGGACAAACGGTTATGTTTTTGTTCGCGTGCCTTTCGTTTCTTTTGCTGATTGTTTGGATTATGACGCGCAAGGTATATCCCGGAACATTCAGAGTAAGAGAGGTTCATTTTACCGTAAGGAACAGGGAAATGACGGTTAACGACGTCAGCCGTTGCTGTGTGTGGAACGTGAGGCGGGGGCTGATTGGTTTTTTCGTCCACTTGTTTGTCAGCGAACCGCAAGCAATAATCACCGTTGACAAGCCGCCGGGGTTTACCGATCCGCTGTTGGGATGCCGCACCACCATAACAATTTGCCCCGTGAGCCGCAGAATTACACCGCCGCGTGTGCGGAGAATCGGAATATGCGCGCCCATACGGTCAACCGCCCATGTTTCGGAAATTCAAATAGGCACTGTGTATGAACGGCATAAACTTGCCCCGAACACACTTGTTCCCCTATCGGAGGTTGAAAAAGAAATACAAGCAGTCGCGGCGCATATGAAGCACAATCCGCGTGAAACTGATTTTAACGGAATCGAAATGTCTATCGGCACAAGCAACAGACTCGAAATAAGGATGATATGAAATTAGGAGGGAAGCAAAATGCCTGTAAAAAAAGAAATTCTTGCCTGCAACAAACCGCGTGACACAGTGTTTATCGGAGTGGGCGGCATTGGCTCAGGAATCGTCGCAAGTCTGGCGGCGCGTTGCGGTGAGGAGGAATCGAAAACACTGCGGTTTGCCGTAATGGACACCGACGTCAACGACCTAAAGCAAATGAAAGCGGCAAACTCAAATATTACCGCGATTCAGACTTCCTCTACGCAAAGCGTCGGCGATTATTTGGAAAAGGATGAGGACGCGCGTTTGAATTGGTTCCCGAACAACACGATTCTTTACCCGAAAACGGTATCGGATGGCGCGGGGCAAGTACGCGCCATTTCAAGGCTCGCGCTTGATATGACGGTCAAAAGCGGAGAAATATTACAGCTCTATCAAACGATTGATTCCCTCTTTCACAAGGACGGCCGCGACCTAAAGCAGGCGTTAAACATCGTAATCGTTTCCACGGCGGCGGGCGGAACAGGTTCGGGCATCGCTATGGCGGTCGCTATGTTGGTGCGTAAATATCTGGAAAAGCAATATCCCGAAACCAAGCCGTGGATTCGCGGGTACATCGTATTGCCCGGCGTTTTGGAGACCGTAATTACAACGGAAACCGAGCGTGAATCCCTGCGCAGAAACGGATATGCCACCATCAAGGAAATCAACGCCTTTATGATGATGGGGAGCGGCTTTTGCGGCACGGAAAAAGCGCTTTCTCGCTATAGCGGCTTAGCGGTTAAGGTACCCGCCACCGCAGGGGTTTATGAAACCTTGAATACCCTACCCTTTGATTTTTGCTTCCTGCTCGACAGGGTGGACGCGAATCAGGGCAATATGGAAACCCTGGACGATTACTTAAACTTCGCGGCGCAAAGCCTGTATGAGCTTTCCGTAGGTCCGATGCAAAAGGCGATCTCTTCGCAAGAGGATAATATTATCAAGGAAATCGCGAAAAAAGATAATCTGGGGCGCAACCGTTTTGCCGGCGCGGGCGCGTCAGTGCTGCGCTATCCCTATGAATCCGTAGTCGATTATATCGCGTTCACAAGGGCGATTGATAAAATCGGCGAAAATGAGGAAAAATCATGGCTTCGGTATGACCTTAAGTTCAAGGAAAAATGCGCGGAGTTTAAGAAGCGCCGTGCGCTTGAAAGTGACTTAGAGGAACCGAAAATCGAAGTGGTCTATCCCGAATTACTCAACGATGAAAAGGACGATAACGCGTTCGGCAAGGAAATCAGATCGTCATACCTCCTGGGCAGAGAGGAGGACTCTCTGCAAACGTCAAGACAGCGCGTAGAGGAGCAAATAGGCGCGTTAAAGCGCGCGATTTTAGATGAGCTGTATCATCTGCCTAATTTCTTGCCGTACAGCCAATTGGTGAAAACCATGAAAGGCGGCGATGTGTTTGCGGGGGCGGACAGCCGCCACCGAGGTACCGCGTCGGGCAAGCGCGACGATATAGAGGCGTTTTACGCGCTGATTAAAAGCGCGGTCAGGAAAAAGGCAAAGGGCGTCAGTGAATCGGTATTCAGAAACGAAAAGCCGTTGGCGGGTAATTTTGAGAATTTCCATATTGAATCGTTGCTGAAAAACGGCGACGGCGGTATTCACCCCACCGCGATGCGCTTCAACCTATACGTTTTGAACGCGTTTATGCGGGAGGAAAGTAAAAACGCGGAGGACAGCATCTCCGCCTGCGGCAAGCGCATCAACGATTATCTCCGGGGCGAGGGCGACGCAATTGATTTTGACGTGAAAGGCAGCGGCATATTCAAGGAAAAAGAGGATAGCCTTAACGCGCTTTGTACGCTTGACGCGTCTAACGACGACCCCAATGTTTTGCAAAGGTGGGGCGGATACGATAATTTATATAAAAAATTAGACGAGGTATTCAGCGGGTTATCCTCCGCCATTGATAAACTGCTAAACAGCACAATTGAAGCGGCGATTTATGAAATCGGCTTGCCGTATGTAAGCGCGTTATGCAAGGAATTGGAACGGTTTTATGAAACCTTTTCGTCCAAGGTAATCAAGCTGAACGAAAAGAAAAATAAGATTGTCGAGGATTTGAGCTTCAAAAACGGCTCCGTTACACTCAATGTTTGTTGCGGCAGAGAACACCTTGACCAACTGGAACAACGAGCGCCGCAAGCGCGGATTGGATTATTACTGCCGGGCGAGCTGAACTCACAGCTTTTCGACGCGGTAAAGAAAAACGTCGCAATCCGGAAAGAAAAGGCGTTAGACCCGTATTCCGACGCGAAAGTCATTGACTTGTTCGACGATATTTTGATTGACTTTTTCCGCGAGGTAATCCGCGAGGACTGCGGCGACGTCATCAACATGAACGTCATCGACGCCGTAAAGAAAGAATACGCGCTTGACACGTTCGCGGACGCGCAATTACACAACGCGAACAACGAGGAGGAAATTGAGGTAATCTACTCTGAAACAGACCGTGACGCGCATGTGCGTTCACGTATTCAAAAGTGCCGCGCCTTGGCTTCGCCCGGGATTATCATGCGGAAGTTTGAGGAGGCAAGAACGATTCAAGCAATATCGTGCAACACAAGCGTTATGGAGGCACTGTCGGCTTACGGCGACGAAAACGGCAGACCCGCGCCGTCCGATACCGTTTCACGGTACGAGCTGCG